>JBCBSY010000121.1:0-5912 GCA_039818925.1 Pseudomonadota bacterium
AAGTTTTGCTTGCGCTGCAGCAAAACTTGAAAAAACTCGCGGCGGTTCAACCGCTTAAATCGTTAACATTGATGTGATTGAAAAATAAAGATAAACAAAAACAATACCTTGTGTGATTTTTCGTCTGGTTAACAAAGAGTTAACGTGCGCCGATTTCGATTGTAAAACAGGTGGCGGGGCGCCATATACCTCCGCGACAGCGCGCCAAAGGCGCGTTTTTTGCGTCTCTGATAGATAGATGATTAAGGACCTGGGCGGAAGCTTCGCCCAAGACGTCCGATCACTAAAGGCCGATTGTGAACGAACGACACGACCATCACGGTTTTGAGGTCAACTGGACCTTGCGCAGCCTCGCGGCGGCGGCGCTGCTTTCCGTTTGCGCGGTCGCAAGCGCCATGAGCGCGACGGTTAACGCCAATCGCGCCGAACAGGAGCGCAAAGCGCAGGCTGCGCTTGCGCAGGAAGCGGCGCTCGTTGCGGATCTCGCGAACTTTCTGGCCGCCGAAACGGCGGCGGTGCGCGAAGCGATGGATGGTCCAAGTCTGAAGCCCGCCGTGGCGATCAGTGACCGTCTCGATGACGCCGATCCGATCGAAGGGCTGGCCTCCTTTAACGTCACCGATCTCAACACGGCGAGACTTGACGCCAAAGAGCGCACCTGTCTTGCGCAGGCGATCTATTACGAAGCCCGGTCGGAACCACGCATCGGCCAGCTTGCTGTGGCGGACGTGGTGTTGAACCGTGTCGCCAGCCGGGTCTACCCCAACACAATCTGTGACGTTGTTTTCCAGGGATCGGAACGGCGGACGGGCTGCCAGTTTTCGTTTACCTGTGACGGTTCCATGCAAGCGCGGCTGAACAAGCGCAAATGGAAAGAATCTGAAGATCTTGCGGGCGCAATCCTCGCAGGTTTGCGCGCACCCGTCAGCCGGAATGCAACGCATTATCATGCCAATTATGTGGACCCCCATTGGGCAGACTCATTGACGCCAACCGCGACGATCGGCACGCACAAGTTTTATAAGTTCAATAGCCGCCGCAATGTCGCCGCTGCACCGGCTGCGATGTAGGCGTCAGCGATTTTCGGTTCTTGCTTACGTCTGCAGCCCGTTTTTCATATCCAGCACGCGCGCCCAGTATTCAGCCCAACGCTTCAGAAACGCATCGCTCTTTTGCGACTTGAGCGACATTGTTTCGTTACGCCGCGTCAGGAAGAAGAGCCAGGCGCCGAAAATCAGCATGGTCGCATTGGCGATCTCCGCCTTGTTTTTTCCTTTCAGCGCAGGTTTTTGCGCGATCCATTCCGACAGCGCCTGAAGAAGCGTTTCATTTGCTGTGGCAATCATCGAGCCAAGTTCGGGAATGCGCGCCGCCTCTGTTCTGAAAAGATGCGCAAGACCATCGTCGGGCTGATTCATGCGGTCATAAGCCCGGGCAATATAGAGAAGCTCAGAACACGTATCAGCCAGCGGCAATACGCTGGTGAGCCCTAACGCTTCGGGAGTCTCAAACCGCTGTTCAGCGATAGCGAGCAACAAAGCCTCCTTACTGGCGAAATGACGATAAAACCCACCCGCCCGGGGGGTGAGCCCGACCGCACTTTCCAGATCGCCGACCGTTGTTTTTTCATACCCGGTGCGAACAAAGAGCTTTGCGCCCGCTGAAATCAGTTTGTGTTTCGTGCTCTTGGACATTTCCCACGCCGCCTTATTGACAGAAGTAATCGTAGATTACAATATGTAACCATTGATTACTTTTGAGGTCAAATATGTCGGATCAAAATTTCACAGCGCAATCTCAAAACGCCCAAAATAAAACCGCCATACTCGTCGACATTTTCGTCTTCCTCTTGGTTTCCGGTTTCGCTGCTTATGTTGATTACCGCTATGTGCCCGCAGGGCTGTATCAGGGTTTTTTGTCAATTATCGGCGCCTTCTTCGCCGCCCTGACAATCATTAAAATGCGCGGCCAGCGCCTGATCGATCTTGGTTTGACGCGCCCACGCCGATTCTTGACGCTACCCTTATGGGTGGCGGCGATTTTTGTCGTGACACTTGCGGTCGCGTTGGCCGGTCAAATCATTGCCGCGCAATTTATTGCAGCGCCGGTGGATGTCAGCAAGTTTGCAATTTTGCACCAGAATCTTCCGATGCTGGTCTTTTCGCTGATCAGTATCTGGATCACCGCTGCATTTTTTGAAGAGATCGTTTATCGCGGCTTTCTGCTGGGGCGGTTGTTGGATGTTGCGGGTGGCGGCCTTGCAGCTGTTTTGGCCATGAGCTTCCTGCACGCGGTGCTTTTTGGTCTTTTACATATTTATCAGGGCCCATTGGGCGTCATCTCAACCGGCATTGTCGGGTTTGTTTTCGGGATTTTTTTCGCATTGCAGGGACGGAACCTGTGGGCGCTTATTCTCGTTCATGGCTTGATCGATACATTAAGCGTTCTTCAGTTCTATTTTGTGGGCGTCCCGCCGACTTGATCCGCGTTTACAGACAGAATTCAGCGCCTTCCTGCGCGACGTGAAAGCCTGCCTCGGATACGGTTTCGCGTTCCGGCGCGTCCGGGCGCAGCAGCGGATTGGTGTGGTTCATATGAATAAAGTGAATCTTCGCCTTTTCACCGTCGGGCAAGGGCGCAAACCGATCCATGGAATGGGTGACAAGCGGGTGGGGAATGGCGGACATGTCGCGTCCCGGCAGCTCGCTGTCGCTGTAAAATGTCGCATCAAGAAACGCATAATCAACGCGGGCGATCATGTCTTCGATGCGGGTTCCCTCTTCGTCCCAGTCTTCCCAGCTGTCGATATCCGGCAGGTAGAGCGCGGATCTTTCCGGGCCCGCGACGACAAAGCCGGCGACCTCTGAGAACTCCTGTCGGTGCGGCACAAGAAATGACGTGACCGACAAACCATCCCCGATTGCCTCCGGCACGCCGTCTTCCATGATTGCAAGGAAGATATTGTGATACGTCACAAGCTGCGACCACGGGCCATTTTGCGCGAGGAAATCCGCCATGCGCGGCATCGCGAAAACCTGAATGTCCTGCGCGCCCGCTGCTTCATGGCCGAACATCATCAGCCCAGCGTAATGCCCGATATGCGCGTGGGTGAGAAAGATCCCTTGCACCTGCGTTGGAGTTGGCGTCGGCGCCGCTTTGTTGACAGCATGTAGTTGGTGTTTGACGTCAGGCGTCGCATCAAAAAGCCAGCGTAGGGGCGTGTCCGGACGCCGATCAATCAACGCCAGCGATGTCGCCAGCCTTCGCAAGGAAGGATCATCCCACGCGGGATCGTCCGGATTGCCGATCTGCGGTTTCCCGGCATCCTGCGCGACACCAAGAACAAGCAGCGAAACGTTACACTGCGCTGCTTCTTCCATAGGTGGGGTGTTGCTCGGCGCGCAGGCGGCTAGGCCGAGCGCGGCAATCAGAGATAGGGCCTGTCTCATGAGCTGGTGTTTTAAAGGAAATCGAGGCCCAGATCGAGATTGGGCGCCGAATGTGTAATCCAGCCGGAGGAGATGACATCAACGCCGGTCTCGGCGATTGCGCGCACGGTGTCGACCGTCACACTGCCGGACGCTTCCAGAACGGCGCGGCCCTGATTAGCAGTGACAGCGCGCCTTAAGGCGTCCGGCGGCATATTGTCGAGGAGCACTACATCCGCACCGCCTGACAGCGCGTCTTCAAGCTGGTCAAGGCGATCAATTTCGATTTCCACTTTGACCATATGGCCCACGGCGCCGCGGACTGCCGCGAGCGCTTCCTTGACGCCGCCCGCGGCGGCAATGTGGTTATCCTTGATCATCACCGCGTCATAAAGACCGAAACGATGATTATATCCGCCGCCGCAACGGACGGCGTACTTTTCAAACGCCCGTAGACCCGGCGTTGTCTTCCGAGTACAGACGATTTTGGCATTTGTTCCACGGACTGCTTCCACCAGCGTGGCGGTTGCGGTGGCGACGCCCGAAAGATGACCCATAAAATTCAGGGCGACGCGTTCGGCTGAAAGAACGCCTCTTGACGGGCCGCTGACAGTCAAAACAACATCGTCTTTTTCAACTGATGCGCCGTCGTCTTTTAAGGTGCTGATGTCCAAAGCCGAGTCGACAAGGTGAAAGGCGGCGATGGCGGCGTCGACGCCTGAGATGACGCCGGACTTTCTGGCGGCGATAACAGCTTCTGATTTTGCCTTCGCCGGGATCGCAGCGTTGGTTGTGATATCCCCGGCGTCGCCAAAATCTTCGCGCAGGGCGCGTCGCACTGCGTCTTCAACAATCAATGGCGACAGACGGGGAGGGTTCATTCTTCATCTCCTTCCTCATCATCGTCATAAAGTCCCGTGGCGGCAATCTCCGTATGAAAGGCCTCCGCCTCCGTGTCGGGGAAGTCACTGCGGAAATGGCCGCCGCGCGATTCCTCACGCATGAGCGCGCCTTGCGCGATCAGCTCCGCCGTTATGACAGCGCTTTTTAGTCCGCTGGTCATCTCCGCCGTCTCGTTGATTTCATGAATGGCGCTGATGAGCGATTGAAGCCCTGCTGCGTCGCGGATCAGCGCGCAGCCTTCGCTCATTGCCTTACGCAGGCGCTTCATCTCAGGCTTTGGCGCTGGCTTAGACGGGAGGTCCATGCGATCGCCCGGCGCGCCGGCATCTTGTGCGAGCGTGATCTCCTTTTCGCGCAGTTGATCAGCGATGCGCGCGCCGAAGACAATTGCTTCCAGAAGGGAATTCGAGGCGAGGCGGTTGGCGCCGTGAACGCCTGTTGAAGCGACTTCGCCCACCGCCCATAAGCCATCGACCGTCGCCTTGCCGTCAAAATCGGTCAGCACGCCGCCCATATGATAATGGGCCGCGGGCGCCACCGGCATTAAATCCGTTCGCGGATCGATATTCGCCGCCTGACAGGATGAAAACACCGTGGGAAAGGCTGCGGGGAATTTGCCGCCGATCGCCTCGCGCGCATCCAGAAAGGCGCCACGCCCGGCTTTGCGTTCAGCTTCAACGGCCCGGGCGACAATATCCCGCGGCGCCAGATCGCCCGCCTTATGATAGCCCTCCATGAACGCGGCGCCATCTTCGTTCACCAGAACCGCGCCGTCGCCGCGCAAGGCCTCCGTCGCCAGCGGCGCCGGGTCGGCGCCAATGTCCAGCGCCGTCGGGTGAAACTGAACAAATTCCGGATCGCGCACCGCCGCGCCGGCGCGCGCCGCGAAGGCAAGACCATGCCCCTGCGCCGGGGTCGGGTTGGTGGTGACGGCGTATAGTCCGCCAAGCCCGCCGGTGGCGAGTACGGTTTCGCCGGCGTCGAACGCCGCGCGTTCCCCATGCGCTACATCATAGATGAGGGCGCCGCCGACAACGCCGTTATCATCGACCAGCAGATCCTCCACAACAATCCGTTCAAGGATTGTGATGT
The DNA here is from genome assembly GCA_039818925.1 of Pseudomonadota bacterium. Lineage (GTDB taxonomy): Bacteria > Pseudomonadota > Alphaproteobacteria > Caulobacterales > Parvularculaceae > Hyphococcus. The sequence goes on from JBCBSY010000121.1 coordinate 5,424, forward strand.
GGTCCGAGGCGCGGGCGGCTGCGATCAGCGCGTTCATGATGGCGGCGCCCGCCTGATCTCCGGTGGCGTGGACAATGCGATCGCGGCAATGGGCGGCTTCACGGCCAAGTTTGATCTCGCCGTCCGCGTCCCGATCGAACTGAACGCCGTAACGAACCAAATCTTCTACCGCCGCTGGTCCGCCATCCACCAACAGGCTCGCCGCTTCCGGGTCGACCAGCCCGGCGCCCGCCTGCATGGTGTCGGCAAAATGAAGGTTCGGCGTGTCGTCATCGCCGATGGCGGCGGCGAGGCCCCCTTGCGCCCAAGGCGTCGCCCCGCCCTTACCGAGCGGGCGTGCGGTGATTACCGTAACCGGCCGCGGCGCCATTTTCAGGGCTGTGTAAAGCCCGGCGACGCCGGCGCCGATAATGAGGATGTCGGATCGGGTCAATCTGATCTCCGCTCATTCCGGCGAACGCCGAAATCCATATCTGCTTTTCTGGATCC
>JBCBSY010000122.1:0-5890 GCA_039818925.1 Pseudomonadota bacterium
CATCCAGGCGTGACCCGCCCGGAAGATTCGTTTTCCTGCGTTGAAGGTTTTGGCGCGCCGATCTTCGGATATATTTTCGGCCGCTATAATGCGACGCCGCCGATCGCGGAGATCCTGGCGAACGGCTTTGGCTTTGCAGCGATTTATCCCGGCGAATTTATTCCGGATCAGCGGGAAAACGGTCTCAAGGCGTTGCGTGCGCTGTCGCGAGGGCATGCCGATAATGAAACCCGATGGGGCGCCATCGGCGCCTGGGGCTGGGCCTATTCCCGTATTGTCGATGTTCTGGAGGCGGACGATCGCGTCGACCAGGACGGCATCATCTCGTTCGGCCATTCGCGTTACGGAAAGTCGGCGCTGATCGCCGCCGCCTATGACGACCGCATTGACGGCGTTATCGCGCATCAATCAGGAACCGGGGGCGCATCGTTGAACCGGGAAAAAAAGGGCGAGTCCGTCCGTCAGATAACCAGGCAGTATCCGCACTGGTTTTCGAGAACCTATGCCGGCTATGCAGGTCGCGAGGATGCAATGCCGGTGGATCAGCATCATCTGCTGGCGTTGATTGCGCCGCGCCCGGTTTTGCTTGGCAATGCGCGCCGCGATGTCTGGTCGGACCCTAATGGCGCGTTTCGCGCCGCGCTCGGCGCGGATCCGGTCTATCATTTATATGGCAGGGGCGGCCTCGATCAGACACGGCTTGATGACTGGCGACCCGACGCGGACCTCGCTTTCTGGATCCGGGCCGGGACACACGGCACCGTCAAAGAAGACTGGCCGGCGTTCCTGGAATTTCTAAACGCGCATTTTTGACAAACCGGGTCTCCCCATGGTTGGAGGATGCGGTCTTCAGCAAAGGCGCATGACTCATGGCGGACGGCGAAATCATTGAAGAAACGGCAAACGGCGGCGCGACCATGTTGCCCGCCGTCTATCGCAACGCGCCATCATCGGTGGCGTTCAAGAAACTGCGCAAGCGGCTCTTGCGCCAAACGCAGGAAGCCATCCGACGTTACGCCATGGACACCCCGCGGAAAGACGGCGCCCCACAGAAATGGCTTGTTTGTTTGTCCGGCGGCAAGGACAGCTACACGCTGCTTGCGGCGCTCCTGGACATGAAGTGGCAAGGCGCCCTGAAAGCACGGTTGGTCGCCTGCAATCTCGATCAGGGGCAGCCCGGTTTTCCGAAACATGTTCTGCCCGATTATCTAAAAGCGCTTGGCGTCGACTATCGGGTCATTACCGAAGACACCTATTCGATCGTCACGGATAAAGTCCCTGAGAGCAAAACCTACTGCTCGCTTTGCTCTCGTTTGCGCCGCGGCATTCTCTACCGGGTGGCGCGGGAAGAGGGCTGCGACGCAATCGTTCTTGGTCATCACAGAGATGATGCGCTCGAGACTTTCATGATGAATCTGTTTCACGGCGGGCGCATGGCGTCGATGCCGCCGAAGCTGGTGAATGACGAGGGCGACTTGCTGGTGTTGCGGCCTTTGATTTTGAGCGCGGAGTACGACATCGCGCGTTTTGCGAAAGCGCTGTCCTTTCCGATCATTCCGTGCAGCCTATGCGGATCGCAGGACGGTCTGCAGCGTCAGGCGATGAAGCAGATGCTTGACGAATGGGAGGCGCGCCGACCCGGCCGGCGCGAGGTGATGTTCCGGGCGCTGCAGAATGTGCGGCTGAACCACCTCGCCGATGAAAAGGTCTGGGATTTTGAAGGGCTAACCCGCGAAGGCCTTTAGGCGTATCGCCGTCCGCCGCCGAACATCGCGCCGAGCAGACCAAACAGGAAGGACGCGGCGCCCCACAAAACCGCAAAGCCGCCGCCAGCGTAGATCACGCCATCGGTAGTCGCCGGTATGGCTGGTTTGAACTGTTCGTAAACGGACAAGGTGACGTCTTCAATCTGGGTGCGCGCCAGCACCAACGGCCGCACCGTCGCCCCGACGGCTTCCAGCTCCGCCATATGAGCCGTCAAAATTTCGTACCGCTTGACCGCTGAAACGTAGGTTTCGCACAACGCATCAAGGAGACCGGTTGCGGTTTCACACTCGGCCATAGCCTGGCCGCGGGTATAATTGTACTGAGCGATGTTTGCGTCGAATTCTTCAACGACCACTTCGAGGGAATCGATCTGCCCTTGAAGATTCTGCATATATTGCAGCGTAAACCCAGGCGCCTGACTGCCAAGTACAGCGCCGGCAATGCCCAACAAAAATGCCAGTAAACGTCCCATGATCGCTAGCGTCCCCTCGACAGCCCTTGCCCCTGACAGCGATCTTGGCTGATCGGGACGGCAAAATCCATAGGACGGCAAAGGGATTGGAATTGCAGCGGTTTTCAGCGCTTGCCGGCGCGGGCTGCTAAGAAAAAGCCGAACAGTCCGGTCAACAACAAGGGCAACGCTGCCGGCGCGGGCGTCACCACCACCGATGGATCATCCTCTCCGATGGGCCCGCCGTCAGCCGGGCCTCCGGGCAGGGCTTGCGCGTTGGGAATGATCGCCCGCGGCGGCCGACTTGCCGGCGCTGTGGCGCCGCTGACAGTATTCCCGCTCGCTCCCGCCAAATCAGGCGCAAGTGCAAGGCTGAGCGGACTTGCCGGGACGAACAAATCATCGCCGCTGGAAGCGCCGCCAAAAGGAGCATTTTGAGAGGGCGCGCTTGAAAGGCGGTCCCCGGCAATGGATCGTGCTGTTGCGATTTGCAGCGGGCCGGCGCGCGCGCCACCCTGTCGACTGGTCGCTTCGGTCTTGTTGGAACTGCCGCTTTTGCCCCCACCTCTGGCGCTGCTCGCGCCGCCAGGCGATTGCGCGTGACAGGCCACCTGCCGGATGGCCGGATCGCCGTCGCATTCGGCGCCTGTGTGCCCGGCGCGGATAAGGCTTGCAGAATCGGGCTGGCCGCCTGTTTCAGAAAGAGACGGCGGCGCGTCCGTGGAAGCAGCGTCTGCGCCGCGCGCTTTGCCGACATTGAAGGCAATAGGGGCGCAAACTGCTGTGATCATTACGAAATAGATGATCAACGCGGCTAGCCCGCGTTTGGAAAGCCCGCTTTTCACGCCGTCCCTCTTTCTTTCTTGAAAGAAGGAGATTCAAAAACGGCGCCTCGCACGGCGCGCCGACGGTGCGCTGCGTTACGGGGTGAAAGTCGGCCCTATCCAGATATCGAGGGCTTTGTGGGAAGCGGTTTTTTTTCGCGGCTTCAGGGCGAGCGCTCTTGCTGCGTTCACCGCCCGGCCAAGATACCAAAGGAGGTTCGCCGCGATAAACCCGCCCCAGCCATAGTGATCAACGAAGTATCGCGCCCTTGCCGCATAGAAATAGCGCGGCAGCCTTGCGTTGGTTTTTGCTGCGTTATCGATCTGTGATGACTTCGCCTCGAAATGACGAACCACCGCGCGCTCCACCCGTTTTATCTTCCAGCCTGCCTCGACCGCTTTCAGGCTGTAGGCGCTGTCTTCAAAATACATGAAGTAGCGCTCATCCAGAAAGCCAACCTGTGCGATCATCTCACTACGGAGCATGATGCAGGCGAAGCTGATCCAGTCGAAGTCTGCTTCATCGTCATCCATGATCGGAACCACATGCCGGGCGAGGCGGCGATAGAAAAAATCGAGCCCGGTCGCTTCTACAAATTCGCTGAGGGGTGTTCGTTTCCGAAAGCGGCTGGCGGCGGGCGTCCCCTTCTCATCAAGGATCATCGGCCCGGCAAGGCCGAGCGCCGGGTCGGCGCGCATGGCGTCGAGCAACGCGGTCATCGCGCCTGGCTCCACAACGGTGTCGGAATTGAGCAGCACGAAGAAATCGGCCTCTGCGGCTTTCAGGCCGAGATTGTTGCCGGCGGCGAAGCCGCAATTTTCTATCGATACAATCAATTCGACGGGCGCGCCGGGCCGCGCCTCGCGCCAATGGATGAAACGCTGCACGGAGTCGTCAGGAGAGGCGTTGTCGACCAATATCAGCTTGCCGCCGAGCGCCTCAACTTCCGAAATCACGCTTTCGGCGCTGGCGATGGTCAGATCCGGCGTTCCGTAATTGAGGATGATGACGTTCAGCAGCGAGCGGGCCATGACAACCTTTGGCGGCGCTCCGCCGCCCGTTTTCGACCGATGTATAACAATCGGTCCTTAATGGAAGCCTTCGCTTTGGTTTGCGCACGAGGCCGGGCGCCGGTTTTGCGGCCTGTTTTCGTGCTTTAGGGGCTGACAAAGCCCTGTCGGAGGCCTATATACCAGATCAAACGCTGTATCGATTTCGATAAGCGGGCCCCGCGGGGCCCGCTTTTTCGTTAAAAATGGGCTGAAAATTGCTGCTCGAAGACCGCCTTGTCGCACTGATTGAACCGGTTGTGGAAACCGCCGGTTTTGAGCTTGTGCGCGTGCGGATTACCGGCGGGCAAACCAAAACGCTGCAGGTCATGGCGGAACGCCCGGACCGGACGATGACCGCTGAGAATTGCGCGACGCTTTCGCGCGCCCTGTCGCCGGTGCTCGATGAACACGATCCCATTGCCGGGAACTACAATCTGGAGGTCTCCTCGCCAGGCATCGACCGGCCGCTGGTCAAGCCAAAGGACTTCGAAGACTGGCAAGGGTGGCCTGCAAAACTGGAGCTCAATCGCCTCGTTGAGGGCCGCAAACGCTTCAAAGGCGTGGTCGCCGGCATGGATGAAGGCAAAGTCGCGTTCGATATCGAGGGCGAAGAGGACACGGCGCTGTTTCCGATCGAATGGATCGCCAGCGCGCAGCTTGTTTTGACCGATGAGCTGATCAAGGAAACCATGAGGGCCGACAAACACAACCGCGCCCAGGATGACGAAGACCATACAGGAGAAGATGCGATGGAGACCTCTCAATGACCGCGATTAGCGCCAACAAGCTGGAACTTATTCAGATCGCGGATGCAGTCGCGCGTGAAAAATCCATCGAAAAGGCGCTCGTGATCGAGGCTATGGAAGATGCGCTGGCCCGTGCGGCGCGCACTCGATACGGTCATGAAACGCTGGTGAAAGCGGAGATCAATCCACAAACGGGTGAGACCAAGCTGTGGCGTCTGCTCGAAGTGGTTGAAGAGATTGAAAATGACCAGACCCAAATGGCGCTGACCGAAGCGCGCCATCGTAACCCGGAAGCAGAGGTCGGCGATTTCATGTCGGAACCGCTGCCGCCGATCGACTTCGGTCGCCAGGCGGCGATGGGCGCCAAACAGGTGATCACGCAGAAAGTGCGTGAGGCGGAGCGTGATCGTCAGTATGAAGATTTCAAGGATCGTCTTGGCGAAATCATTAACGGCATTATCAAGCGTGTTGAATACGGCCACGTGATTGTGGACCTCGGCAAAGCCGAAGCCATCATTCGCCGCGATCAGCAATTGCCGCGTGAAAACTACCGCAATGGCGACCGCGTGCGCGCCTATATCATGGATGTGCGCCGTGAAATGCGCGGCCCCCAGATTTTCCTGTCGCGCTCGCACCCGCAATTCATGGCGAAGCTGTTTGAGCAGGAAGTGCCGGAAGTTTATGACGGCGTTATCGAGATCAAGGCGGTCGCCCGCGACCCGGGCAGCCGCGCCAAAATCGGTGTGTTCTCGAAGGACCCGGGCATCGATCCGGTCGGCGCGTGTGTCGGGATGCGCGGCAGCCGCGTTCAGGCGGTGGTGAACGAGCTTGGCGGCGAGAAAATCGATATCGTTCCGTGGAACGAGAACGATGCGACGTTTGTCGTGAATGCTTTGGCCCCGGCGGAAGTCACCAAGGTGGTGCTCGACGAAGATCTGATGCGCATTGAGGTTGTGGTGCCGGATGAGCAGTTGTCGCTCGCGATTGGCCGCCGCGGGCAGAATGTCCGTCTTGCCTCTCAGCTTACCGGTTATGAAATCGACATAATG
>JBCBSY010000123.1:0-5888 GCA_039818925.1 Pseudomonadota bacterium
CGAAATCGCGATCGCGAAAGACATGTAAAATCGCGTTTGATGTTTTTCGTTTCCGCCGCGCATATAGCCGATGGAATAAATCGAGTTCACCAGCCACAAACCACTGGCGATCACCGCGAACATGGCGCCCAGCGGTTCAACCTGAAACGCAAGCGGCAAACCTTCGATCACGTCGAACACGAAATAGCCGGGCCGCTCGCCGTCGCCGACGGCGGCGAACACAACTAGCGTCAGGAACAACAAAACCGCGCCGGTGATGAGCGTCGCCGCTTCGCGCAAATTCGGCTGCTTGTCGAGCAACCAGATGGCGAGACAGCCGACCAGCGGAACGAGGATCGCGGCGGGAATAGCAAGACCGGCGGAGATCATGGCGCGCCTCCGGCCATGCGCATCAACGCCTCAGCGGCGCGGGTGGCGATATCGCCGGTCAGATCCGTGCGAACCCCGAAATAGATATTGGCGGCGACCAGGATCCACATCGGGATCAACATGGAAAGCGGCGCATCCTGTTTCGGCAGAACGTATTTGCCTTCCTCCGCCGGCTCGCGCAGCAACATGACTTCCGCGACCCGGCCCACATAGAGAAGCGCGATCAGCGAACTCGCGACAATCAAAAAACCCGCATACCAGTAGCCGGCGGAAAACGCCGCATCGAGAAGGAACCATTTTGACACGAACCCAACCGTCAGCGGCACGCCGATCAGCGACAGCCCGCCGATCAAAAACGCCCATGTGGTCACCGGCATGCGTTTGGAAAGTCCGGCGAAGGCGTGAATGGAGTGCGACCCGGCGCGCAGGACGACGCACGCCACCGCCATGAAGAGCGCGCCCTTCATCAGTGCGTGATTGAAAACATGGACAAGGCTTGCGGTCAGTCCCTCAACCGTCGCGAAGGAGAGCCCGAGCAGCATGTAACCGATCTGCGCAACGGACGAATAGGCGAGCATGCGCTTCACATCGTCCTGAAAGACCGCCACCAGCGAAGCGATGAACATCCCCGCCAGCCCCAGCGGCAAAAGAACATAAGTGAAGGCGGCGCTGATGAAGGCGAAATCGAAATTGAAGATTGAGAAGAAAAAGCGGATCAACACATAGACGGCAACCTTGGTCGCCGTCGCCGCCAGAAACGCCGTCACCACCGACGGGGCGTAAGTGTAGGCGTTGGGCAGCCATAAATGCATCGGAAACATGGCGAGCTTCAGCCCGATGCCGACCAGAATAAAGGCGAAGCCCGCTTCGATCATGCGGTTGTCTTCGCCGATCAGCCGGTCATGCAGATCCGCCATGTTGAGCGTGCCGGTCGCCTGATAAAGAAGGCCGATGCCGATCACGAAAAACGTCGCGCCGATCGTGCCCATCACCAGATAGTTGAACGCCGCCGTCAGCGCCCGGCGATCGCGTCGCGCGCCCATGGCGATCAGCGCATAAGTCGACAGCGAGGAAATTTCGAGAAAGACGAAGACATTGAACGCGTCGCCAGTAATTGTCACGCCCAGAAGACCCGTCATGCAGATCAGCATCGCGCAATAAAACAGCGGCGATTGGCGTTCATCGATTTCAAGTTTGACCGACTGATAGCCGAACGGGAAAACAACCGCGGCGATACCGGAAACAAGCAACAGCACCAGCGCATTGGCGAGATCGACGCGGTATTCGATGCCGAGCGGCGGCGCCCAGTCGCCCAGGAAATAGGAAATCTCGCCCTTCGCGGAGACGTCCATAAACAGCCAGATGCATGCGGCGAAAGTAAGCCAGCTCGACAAGGTCGCCCAAAAATAGGGCGCGCGGCCCTTTGGCAAGAGCAGCGTCAACGGCGCCATGACCAGCGGCATGATCACCGGCAGGACGGGAAGCTGCGCAATCAAATTCATGCGGGCGCTCCCGAAGACGCAGGGGGCGGCGCCGAGGCTTGTGACGGAGCGCCCGGAAGGTGGCCGAACTCGGCGATGTCGTCCGCCGCTTCCAGCTCGTCTTCCTCGATCGTTCCGTAAGCCTCGCGAATGCGCACGGCCAGCGCCAGTCCGACAGCGGTAGTCGCGACGCCCACGACGATTGCGGTCAGAATCAACACATGCGGCAGCGGATTGGTGTAAATGATGATCTCGCCAGCGCCTTGCAGCGCTGCGTCAACTGCCCCGTCAATCGCCCCGTCAACCGTATTGTCTGCGCCTTCGGCTGCGACCCCATCGGCGTCCCCGACATCAAATCCGTTTGCCGGCGGGGTTTTGAGGTCGGTTGCGAGAACATTATTGGCAATCTTGTCCGCATCGGCCTCAGGCAGGACATGCAGCGACTCGCCGCCATGCGCCGGGGCGGGATCGACATTGCGCAAGGCCTCTTTCAGGTCATTGCTGTGATCAAGCGCCGTATTGTCAACTTTCGCGTGCAGGCCTTCGGCGTCTTGCCCCGCGCTCGGGTCCGCCGCGCTGTGGGCGCCGCCAGCGCCTTCGCCATGATCGCCATTCTGCTCGCTTCCGTGACCTTCGCTTTCATCGCCGCCTTCTCCGTGATGGCCGCCCCCGTGATCCCCGTTGACGTGATCCCCGTCGCCGTGATCACCGCCATGCCCCACTTCATCGCCGCGATAAATCGGCGCCGTGCCGCCGGCGATTTTGCCAATTGTGATATAGAAAATAAAAACGCTGGTTTGAAAAAGGTTCAGGCCAACCACTTTCTTGACCAGATTGCCGCGCGCAAAAACGATGTAAAGACCTGTCATCATCAGTATAATGACGATCCAGTAATTGTATCGATCAAGAATGAATTCGATCGCGGCTTCCATCGTTTACCAGTCTTCCTGATCGATGTCCGGCTCGCGGCCTGTGAAGTGATAGAAAATTGTCAACATTGTCGACCCAACCGTCAGGCCGACGCCCCACTCCACAAGAATAATGCCATAATGCTGGCCCGCATGGTGCGTTGAATTCGGCGCAAAGGCGTCATAACTCAAAAGATTGCCGCCCAGCAGCATCGTCGCAACGCCGGTGCCCGCATAGAACAAAAGCCCAACCACCATAACGACGACCAGCGCCTTTTGCGGCAGCACTTTTTTGGTTTCTTCAAGACCAAAACAGAAGGTGTGCAGAATAAACGCCACGGCGAAGATAACCCCGGCCTGAAACCCGCCGCCGGGCCCGTAATCGCCGTGAAACTGTACATAGAATGCAAAAAGAATGATCGGCGCGAAGAGCAGTTTCGTCGTCACGCGCAGGATGAGATGGTCCATCAGTCACCCTTTCCTTCTGCGGGCTCGATGTCGGAGACCTTGGCGCCGCCGCGCACGGACCCGACGCCAAGCAGCAGCATCACGGCGACGCCTGCGGTAAAGACCACAACGATCTCTCCAAGCGTATCGAAGCCGCGATAGCTCGCCAGCACTGCGGTCACAATGTTCGGCATTGGAATGTCGGTCGCCGCCCGCTCGATATACATCTGGCCGATTGCGACATTGGCCGGCGCCGCCGGATCGCCAAAAGCCGGCATGTCGATGGTCGCGTAAATCAGCGCCGCTCCCGCCGCCGTCACCACGGCCAGCGCCACCGGCGCCCGGCCGGGCGTTTTTGGTTTTTCGCGGCGCGCCGTGAGCAGCATTCCCGCCAGCATCAAGACCGTTGAAACGCCCGCGCCAACCGCCGCTTCGGTAAAGGCGACATCCACCGCATCAAGCGAGACAAAGAACGCCGCCGACAGGAGCGAATAAATACCGGAGAGCATGACCACCGCAAACAAATGCCGTGATCGGAGCATCGAAATCGCCACCAGCATCAGCATGGTCAGGAGCGCCAGATCCAGAAAGACGATTGGCGAAAACTCGGTGTGAAACTCGATCACTGGTCTTCTTCCTTATATCGCAGCGTCGGTCCTTCGAGCGGCTTCAATCCGACCATCCAGGCCGAGTGGGCGATCGCGTGGGTCGCCACCGGGGACGTGAAAAACAGAAAGGCGCCGATAAAGAAGAGCTTTACCGCAACGATCCAATTCGGCGCCTGCAACAGCATGCCAAGCAGGATAAGCTCCGCGCCCCCGGTATCGGTGACGCCAGCCGCGTGAATTCGCGTGTAAAAATCCGGGAACCGGACAATGCCGAGCGATCCGGCCATGACGGCGATTCCGCCGGTCACGAACAAAATCCAGGTGATGATGTCGCGCACCAGGGCGAGGTCCGTCCATGTCTGGGTCAGCCACTCGATCATGCCGCATCTCCTTCCCGGCCCCGGCGATAGGAGAAGAACCGCAAGATCGCGAGGGTCGCGGCGAAATTGATCAGCGCGTAGAGCAAGGCGATATCAAGAAAATCAGGCCGTCCCGTCAGAAAACCCATCAGCCCGATCAGCAGCACTGTTTTGGTCCCGAAGGAATTGCCCGCCAGCACCCGGTCGTAAAGCGACGGCCCGGCAAAAGCGCGGATCAGCGCCAGGGACATGGAAACGATAATCGAAACAGTGGCGGCGGCGAACATTTTATGACCGCTCCCGCTCTGCGCGCGCAACACGTTCACCCATCTCGGTAATGGCGGCCACGTCGCACAGCTCTTCGGTCAGGCCATGCACCAGAATTTCGTTTTCGCGCAGATCAACCGACACCGTGCCCGGTGTTAACGTGATGGAGTTCGCGAAGGTCGCCTTCCCGACATCGCTTTTGGGCGGATTGGGCACCACGAAGAGTTTGGGCGAGAGGTTCGGCTCGACTGCGAGCGCCTGGCGGATTACAGCGATATTGGCTTTGCCAATCTCCCCCGCAAGCCAGCCCCAATAGCCAAGAATGCGCGGCATTAGCCCTGTGGGCACGCTGTCATTGTCGAGCACTTTTGCGCGGTGGGCAAGCCAAGCGGAAAACGCCACGGACGCCACGCCGAAGGCAAGCAGCAGCGGCACATCAAAATAGCCCGACAGCAAAAGCCACAGCGCCGAAAGCGCCAGCAAGAGGATAAAAAACCGCCCCATCAGCCCTTCTTCAAGGAACCTCTTCAAATTCTCGGCCGTCTGGTCCCCCCGCCCGGATGGCGCCGCCGATCTGAGATAGCGCTCCGCGACGGAATAGAGAGGCGGGGCGCCGGATGCAAACAACTCGCATGAAACAACTGGGACCGCTGCGCAACGTCGACAAGCGCCGGAAAACGCCCACAACCAACGCTGCCGCGGCCACGCACTGCGGCCATGCACTGGGTGAGGGACTGTCGCAGAATTTACGGAGAAATCAACGGCTTGACTTTGGAAATCCGCGGGCGCAACGACGCGCCCGCAGACCGTTTCAAGTCATCAAGCGGCCCGCAAGCGCTTAACGCGCCTCACGGCGCAACTGATACCGCGCGGCGGCCTGCCAGCCGCCCTCGCGGCGCACCTCTTCACGCAGAACCAGCCCGTCATCGCGCATGTCTTCGAATACGAACCGCCGCGCCGCGTCATCGCCGCCATCATAATTGGCGGGCAGGTTATAGGGCTCGAACTCGTTGCGAATAGAGAGCGCCGGCGCCTCGACAAAGGCCGCGCCGGGCGCATCGGCGACGAAATAGGCATGAAGCGTGTCGGGTTGGTCATCGAGCCGCATCATCACCCACTTTTCAAACCGTTCGATATAGCCAATGGTCATCAAAACTCGTCCTTGCGCGGTTTCCAGCACCGCCAGGACGCCGCAGCCGTCCAGCGCCAATCCGGCGGCAAGGCGCGCCGCCCCGGTATTGCCGTCACTGTCGGCGACAGTTCCGCGCCACTGCCCCTCAAGAACGTTCATCTGTCCGTGCGGTTCATTGGTGCAAAGACTTTTTTGATGGACGCCCGGAAATGGCGTTCCCGCTACGCCAAATGGATCGAGATCGCGCTGACGCAGAAAGTCGACGATATTCCAGGTAAACCAGGTCGCGCCTTCATCCGGCGTACGCCGGATGAAGG
>JBCBSY010000124.1:0-5881 GCA_039818925.1 Pseudomonadota bacterium
CCGATAAAGCGCGCACCCGATCATTTCTTAAATAATTGATTTCATTTATGTAAATGGTGAGCCCTGATGGATTCGAACCATCGACCTACTGATTAAAAGTCAGTTGCTCTACCAACTGAGCTAAGGGCCCATGTGGCGGTTCGTTTACGCGCAAGATGAACGAAAGCGCGCGCTTGGCAAACAAAAGCCGCTCACGAGCGTCGTGAAGCGGCGACCGCCTTGGAAGGTGCGGAACATAGGGGCGGCGCCCGCGCCGGTCAACTATATCGCGACCGGAAAATCAGCGGCGATTTTAGACAATCGATTCGCCGGTTTGTTTTCGAAATTCAGCGACAAACGCGCCAAGCCGTCCGGCCGCGATGGCGGCGCGCATGCCGGCCATAAGGTCCTGATAATATTGCAGGTTATGCCAGGTCAGCAGCATGGGCCCAAGATATTCGCCAGCCCGAAACAGGTGGTGGAGATAGGCTTTGGAGTAATCGCGGCTCGCCGGACAGGCGCTGGATGGATCGAGCGGGTCAGGGTCGTCCGCAAAGCGCGCGTTCTTAATGTTGATCGCCCCGTTTTTCGTCCAGGCTTGGCCATGGCGCCCGGAGCGGGTGGGGGCGACGCAGTCGAACATATCGACGCCGCGAGCCACCGCGCCGACCAGATCCGCCGGCTTGCCAACGCCCATCAAATAGCGCGGCTTTTCCGCCGGCATGTGCGGCGCCGTGAACTCAAGTACACGAAACATTTCCGCGCGGCCTTCGCCGACGGCCAGGCCGCCGATGGCGTAGCCGGGAAAGCCGATCTCCATCAGCACATCAAGGCTTTCGCGCCGGAGAGCCTCGTAATTGGCGCCCTGCACGATGCCGAACAAGGCCTGACCAGGCGCGGCGTTTTCCGCAAAGGCGCGCTTCGACCGTTCGGCCCAGCGCGCGGACAACAACATCGATGCGCGCGCATCTTTCTCCGCAATTGGAATTGCCGGACATTCGTCCAGTTGCATTTGGATATCCGCGCCAAGGAGGCATTGGATTTCGATGGAGCGTTCCGGGGTCAGCATATGGCGCGACCCGTCAATGTGAGACTGAAATGAAACGCCGTCTTCCGTCAGCTTGCGGAGCTTGGACAGCGACATCACTTGAAACCCGCCGCTGTCGGTGAGGATTGGGTGTGGCCAATTCATGAAGTGATGGAGCCCGCCGAGCGCTGCGACGCGTTCCGCCGTCGGTCGCAGCATCAGATGATAGGTATTGCCGAGGACAATGTCGGCGCCGGTCTTGCGAACATGCGGGGCCAGCATCGCCTTGACCGTGCCGGCGGTGCCGACGGGCATGAAGGCGGGGGTTCTGATCTGGCCGCGCGGGGTTGTGATGGCGCCAGTGCGGGCGGCGCCGTCTGTGGCTTCAAGCGAAAACGAAAAGGCGTCAGTCATGGCAGCGTTCCAACAAGCAAGCATCGCCATAAGAATAGAACCGGTATTCCCGATCGACGGCGTGGGCATAGGCGGCTTTCATGCGCGCGGTTCCTGAAAAGGCGCTGACCAGCATGAAGAGGGTCGAGCGGGGCAGGTGAAAATTGGTCATCAACATGTCCACGGCCTTGAACCTGTAGCCTGGCGTTATGAAGATGTCCGTTTCTTTTGCAAAAGGGGCGATAACGCCGTCGTTGTCCGCTGCACTTTCAAGGAGGCGCAAGGACGTTGTGCCAACGGCGATGATGCGTCCGCCGGCGGCGCGCGCATCATTGATCTGCCGGACTTGCTCCGGCGTGATTTCACCCCATTCCGAGTGCATTTTATGATCGGCCGTGTCGTCCGCCGTTACGGGCAGAAACGTGCCCGCGCCGACATGCAGCGTGATCGTCATCTGACGGACGCCGCGTTCACCGAGCGATGCGACAAGACCAGGCGTGAAATGTAAACCTGCGGTCGGCGCCGCAACGGAACCGGCCTCAGCCGCGAACATCGTTTGATAGTGTTCTTTGTCTTCATCGCTGGCGGGCCTGCGGCGCGCGATATAGGGGGGCAGCGGCATCACGCCGGCCTGATTCAACGCATCGGCAAAGGACCGGCCGTCGGTCTTGAACGAGAGCTGTGCTTCGCCGCCATCGCGCGCGACGACGTCAGCGCTTAAACATTCGCTGAACCGAATAACATCACCTTTTGCGACGCGCTTTGCGGGACGAAGGAATGCCCGCCAGCGGCGCGCGCTTTCGTCGCCACCAAGATCTTTATGGAGCGTCGCTTCGATTTTGACTGGCGGTCCGGCCTTGCCGCCTTCCATTCGCCCGGCGCGCTCACCGAATAGCTGTGCGGGAATCACCTTGGTGTCGTTCGCGACGAGCAGATCGCCAGGGCGCAGGAGAGACGGGAGGGCGCGAACGGTGTGATCTTCAACGCCAGCCTGCCGGACAAAAAGCATTCGCGCGGAATCCCGGGGGTTTGCCGGTTCCAGCGCAATCCGCTCTTGCGGCAGGTCAAAATCAAACTCGTCTACGCGCATGGTCCGCGGTCTGCTTTCAGGCTACGGAACGCTGTTTAGATCGAATAGGTGTCGTAGTAAAAGTTTTGATCCATTGTCTCGGAGGGTTTGGATTCCGCGCAGGAACCAACCGGCTTTGCGGGCACGCCGGCAACCGTGCAATGCGGCTCAACGGTTTTTAACACGACGCTGCCCGCCGCGACTTTTGCGCCCTCGCCAATTTCGATGTTGCCGAGTACCTTGGCGCCAACGCTGATCAGTGCGCCGCGGCGAATTTTTGGATGCCGATCGCCGGATTCCTTACCGGTGCCGCCAAGCGTGACATTTTGAAGAATGGAGACATCGTCCTCAATCAGCGCCGTTTCGCCAATGACAATCCCGGTCGCGTGGTCGATGAAAACGCCTTTGCCGAATGTCACCGCAGGGTGAATATCAACGCCGAACAATTCCGACATGCGGCTTTGCAGATAGAGCGCCAGCGCCTGGCGGTCATGGCGCCAAAGCCAGTTGGCGACGCGCTGCGCCTGCAGTGACAGGTAGCCTTTGAAATACAGGAACGGCTGCATGTATTCATGGCAAGCGGGGTCACGATCGAACACCGCCCGCAGATCCTGCAGCGCCGCGTCAACAATCGCCGGCTCGCTTGCATAGGCCTCCGCGCAAACCTCGCGCCACAACATCGCATTCATCTCTGCGTCAGAGAGTTTTTGCGCCAGGCGATAGGAAAGGGCGACTTCAAATGTTTCGTGGTTCAAAATCGTTGCGTGCAGAAAACTGGCGAGCACAGGTTCCGCCGCCGCCGCGGACGCCGCTTCGACGCGCATGCGCGACCAAGTTTGGTCCTTGCTCATCGCAACGACATTGGATTTTTGAGGTGATGTCTTGGCCATGGCCGGATTTTCCTACTTCCGCGGCGTTCCCGCAAGGATGTGCTTCGAAATAGGCCCAGGGATTTCGCCACGCAAGGCCTTGGCCTGCGCCGTTAACGTCATCACGATTGTGAGACTGTCCGTGATTTCTCCTGAGAGCACCATTTCTAACAACTGATGAAAGAAAACTGTTTTGATGGTTAACGCCTCTGACGGGTCTGGCGCCGCGCTCCCTCGCGTCAGGTTCCAGGCGAGAAAACAGACGGCGCATTCGTCCGTCACCGAATTGGATATGTCGAATTCACAAAGCGGCGCCCACTGGCCGGCGGTCAAACCGGTTTCCTCCGCCAACTCGCGCTTTGCCGAAACCAGCGGCGGGATTTTCGGGTCGCCGCCGCCTTCGGGCAACTCCCAACTGTATTTGTCCTGCGGAAAGCGATGTTGACCGACCAGCGTCACGACGCCTTCGTCGTCAATTGGCAGAACGCCGATCGCCAGACTTTTGAATTTTACAACGCCATATTCGCCGGGCGATCCATCCGGTTGGATGACGTTGTGGTCGACAACACGAATCCACGGATTGTCGAAGACAGTTTGCGTTGCTTCGATGCGCCACGGGCCGACTGATTTTACAGCGCTCATTGCGTTTCGATCGGCCGCACCGGAATGCTCAGTGCACAGACATCAACATGATCCGGCCGATAATAGAAAAACGGCTCCGGCCGATTGCGCCGCGACGCGACATAGTCCGAAAATGTCGGCGTGTCGGATCGCATGATCTCAAGAGACGGTTGATCGGTCTTGTCAAGATCGGACGCCACCTTCATGGATAGGATCGTTTCACCAAGGTCATCTTCCGGCGATTGCGCGGGCGCTACGCGGCGCAACGCCTGCAGGTGTTCCATGCCCTCCACCACTTGACCGAACACCGTCAGGTTCCGGTCGAGATAGCGCTGGGGCTGAAGCGTCACGTAAAATTCTGTGCCCCCAGTATCTTTTTCATTACCGCGCGCCATCGCCATGGCGCCGGTGCAATGCAGCCGCCAGACGGTTTCGCCAGCGGCGTCGACGCCCACGGGCTCACTGTCGATAAAGCCGACCCGCGCCGCATAACCATCAGCATCTTTAACCGGCGTGAAGGTCATCTCCGCCGTCAGCGGTTCTTCGAACTGCGCGGTCAGCGTTTCCGCCGCATTCGTGACCGCCCGCGTTTCCAAAACGTCGCCGCCCTGCGCCACGAAACCGTCGATGACGCGATAGAAAGACAGCCCGTCGTAAAACCCTTCGCGGGCGAGCGTTTTCAGTTGCGCCGTATGGGTTTGCGCGAGCTTTTCGGAAAGTGCGACGATAACGCGCCCGCGTTCCAATTCAATCACGAGCATGTTTTCGGGATCGAGCGCGCGCCAGTCGTCCGGCGCCGCCTCGGCGATAATCTGCGCTGGTCCGCGCTTCGTCGCGGCCTCCGCGTCTTCAGGCGCCGCGTCGAGCATTTCGGGCGTCGTGTCGGCGATGCGCGGCGCCGGCGCATCGCTGGCGTCGTTTTCCGAACAAGCATTAAGGGAAGCTAGCAAGACGAGAAGTGATAATGGTCGTAGCATGTCGGCGATCCCTTCTTTAACCGCGGCCGCGATAAGGCGCGACGCCGGTTTCCGGCAGCCACAACCCTTTTGGCGGCTCGCCGGTTTGGTAAAAAACATCAATCGGTATGCCGCCGCGCGGATACCAATACCCCGCGACGCGCAGCCATTTCGGTTTAATCGCGGAAACAATCCGCTTTGCGATCTCGATGGTGCAATCTTCGTGAAAAGCCCCGTGATTGCGGAACGACGTCAGGAAAAGTTTCAGCGATTTCGATTCGACAATCAGTTTCGCCGGCGCATAGTCGATGACGAGATGCGCAAAATCCGGCTGGCCCGTTACCGGACAAAGCGAGGTGAATTCGGGGGCGGTAAACCGCGCCAGATAGAGCGCGCCTGGATGCGGATTCGGTGCGGTTTCAAGCTTGGCCGCGTCCGGGTCTGCCGGCATGGCGGTTTGGCGCCCCAGCTGGGTCAACGAGGCGGCAGGTGTGGGCCGCGATTTCACCTTTGGCTTTCTGGTTTTTCCCGCGTCGAGGGCCGCCAGCTTTTCCAGCGTCGCAGCAGTTTTCGGGCGTGATGGTTTCGCAACGGCGGATTTGGTTTTTCGGGCCATAGGCGGGCTCCTTTTTCCCCCTCCATAG
This sequence comes from Pseudomonadota bacterium, assembly GCA_039818925.1. Lineage (GTDB taxonomy): Bacteria > Pseudomonadota > Alphaproteobacteria > Caulobacterales > Parvularculaceae > Hyphococcus. The sequence goes on from JBCBSY010000124.1 coordinate 5,559, forward strand.
TCGAGCCCGGCGCTGGTCGCAAAGTCGGCAGAAGAATAAGCGGGTCAGCGCCGGAAAAAGCGCCCATTTTCGCGGAATTCGGCCATGGACAAGCGCGCCGGTCCTGGACTATAAGCCGCGCTCTGCCTCGCCGGGCTTACGCCAGGCGGGGAAGCGCGAGGCCGTATTGCGGCCCGCCAGGCCCAGGTAGCTCAGTTGGTAGAGCAGCGGACTGAAAATCCGCGTGTCGGTGGTTCAATTCCGCCCCTGGGCACCAGACGCTTCCCTCAAGTTTTCCATTTGAATTCATCTGATTATGATTTGCGTGTATTTTGGTGCGTGCC
>JBCBSY010000125.1:0-5863 GCA_039818925.1 Pseudomonadota bacterium
GAAGCGCATTCAGCCGAGGCCGTGCGCCACCGCATACGAGAGATGATTGAGGCCGAGACCAAAGATACCGTGCTATCAGATGACAAGATCGTCGAAATCTTGCGTGGCGAAGGCGTTGATATTGCCCGCCGCACAGTTGCTAAGTATCGGGAAACATTGAATATTCCGTCCTCAGTACAACGCCGCAGAGCGATGTTGCAAACCGCGATCTGACCCTTTAATCGCGGTCTCCGGCGCCGATATAATGGCTAAGGCGCGGCCGCTGAAAATGGTCGCAATTTCAAGGAGGTCCAATGGACATTCAGGTCAGTGGTAAAAACATCGATCTGGGCGAAGCGCTGCAGTCCCACGTCGCGGAAAAGCTCGAAGACAGCGTCCATAAATATTTCGACCGCGGGGCCGAAGCATCCGTAACCTTCTCTAAAGAACGTCATCTGATCGATTGTGATTTGACCGCACATCTAGCCTCGGGCGTGTTTCTCGCCGCCCATGGCGAAGGCGGCGACGCTTACAGCGCTTTCGAGGAAAGCCTTGAGAAGCTGGAAAAGCGCATCCGCCGTTACAAGCGCAGGCTGAAGAATCACCACGCCAATGGAAAGCCCCCTTTGCCGGCCGAAAATGCCTCATTTTACCTGCTGGAGCCGCTGCGTAGCGAAGACGAGCAGGAAGATGGAGAAGAAGGCGATCCGACGCCCGTCGTTGTCGCCGAAAGCCAGACCACGCTGCGGGAAATGACCGTCGGGGCGGCGGTTATGCAGCTCGACATCGCGGAACAACCGGCAGTTGTGTTCAAAAATGCGGCACATGGCCGGATTAATATTGTTTATCGTCGCCGGGACGGCCATATCGGGTGGGTTGATCCAACGTCAAGTTAACGCTAAAGGGCGGCGCGCCTGCGGATCCGTCATATCTGTGGCCGCCCCTTCAGGGGATGCTCTGATTAAGCCAAATCTTTAACGTGTTCGATTAAACAAAGACGACGCCAGATCGGCGATTTAAGAGTTTGTGTGAGTGCAATGGGACTTGAAGACCTTCTAAGCCCGCAAGGCGTCATCCATAACCTCAAGGCCAGATGCAAGCGCGAAGCGCTGAAGGCGCTTGCGGAACGCGCTGGCGACCTGACGGGCCATTCCTGCGAGGACATCATGGGCACGCTCCTGGAGCGCGAACAGCTCGGCTCAACTGGCGTCGGCGATGGCGTCGCCCTCCCGCATGGAAAGATTGAGGGCCTGTCGAAGATTGTCGGCGTGCTGGCCCGCCTCGAAACGCCTGTCAGTTTTGATGCTGTGGACGATCAGCCGGTCGATCTGGTGTTTATGCTGCTGGCCCCGTCAAACGCGACCGCTGCTCACCTGAAGGCGCTGGCGAAAGTCTCGCGCCTGTTCCGCGACGAAGATTCACGCGAAGCCCTGCGCGGCGCCGATTCGGCCGAAGCGCTGTTTGCGATTGCAACGTCAGAACAGCGTCACCACGCCGCTTAGGCTTTTTGGAAAGGTAAGACGTGAACGCCCGTTAGTGAACACTGACGGGATTCATCTCATATTGACGCGCAGCCGCAAAGGCCAGCTCACGATCGCCAACCAGCGCCAAGCGCTCTCCTGTAGAAGAGTGAACTGAATAAAGGATATCGCCGTCTTCGAGGTCGAAGGTCAGCTCGCCATCCTCGTCGATTAAGTCGTCAAGAACGTCACGGGCGCAAACCGTGCGGATGTAAACAAGCTTGCGTCCGCCCAACTCCGCAAAATCACGCGCGGAGAGCGGCTTATGCACAGCGTCATCTCCCATCGCGTTACCTTTCATGACTGTCATTCCTTCATCGTCCTTCGTCAAAATCAATGCCCGGCTGTGACTTTGGCGTTCACGAAGTCTCGCGGAAACTGGCTAGCAAACCGTGAACATAGGGCATCAATTCCGACAATCTTGTTTACAAAATGCAAACGGCTTTCTTCTGCCGATTTTGTGGCAAGACCGCCATTTTTGTCACAAATTAGATGTATGGCGCGAAGGTAAGGATTCAATAACCAAACCTTCCCCACTCGAATTCGTGAAGAGGCCGCAGCTCGTAAAATTTACTTGCTTGATCAGCGGCGCTCCAGGACGGACGCAAAAAACGCGGCATCAACATTCCCGCCCGACAGCGTCAACGCCACCGATTTTCCCTTGGCGTCAAATTTGCCCGAAAGCACCGCCGCAAGCGCCACAGCGCCCCCCGGTTCAACAACAAGCTTGAGGTGTTGAAAAGCAAACATCATTGCGACGCGCACATCGTCTTCGGTCAGAGTCACGCCGCCGCGCACCAATCGCTGCATGATCGGAAACGTCAAACGGCCAGGGCTTGGCGTCGCGATCGCATCGCAGATTGTCGGGCGAGTGACGTCAGCTGTTAGACGTTCGCCATGGCGGATAGAGGCCCAGGTTTCATCAAAACCTTCGGGCTCGGCGATCCATACCTGCGTTTGCGGCGACACTTCCTCAAGCGCCAACGCACAGCCGGACGTCAGTCCGCCGCCGCCGCAACAGACCAAAAACGCATCAAGCGATACCCCCCTCGCATTTGTATCCTCGATAACTTCAAGCGCAGTTGTGCCCTGCCCTTCCATGATCTGCGGGTGATCGAAGGACGGCGCCAGGATCATGCCGCGTTCCTCAACGATCCGGCGGCTGATCGCCTCACGGTCTTCGCTATAGCGATCATAAGAAACAATTTCAGCGCCGAGTTTTCTGACATTGTCGGCTTTTACAGCAGGCACGTCGGCCGGCATGACGATGGTCGCCCTGGTTCCAACAAGCTGCGCCGCATAAGCAATGCCTTGCGCATGATTGCCAGACGACCAGGCGAGCACGCCATTGGCCCGCTCCGCGGCGCTTAGTTGAGAGATCAGATTATAAGCGCCGCGAAATTTGAATGATCCAAAATGCTGAAGCACTTCGGCTTTCAGAAACACGCGCCCGCCGGCAACTTCATTCAGCGCATCATTCTCAAGAAGCGGCGTGCGGACGGCTTTGCCACGAAGCCGCTCCGCCGCCGAGCGAACTCCAGCGGCGGTTGCGCTATCGGTGTCCAAAGACAACGCCGTCATATCTTTATCCTTCGGTCTTGCATTCTTCCGGGCATGCTCTTTTGGCTATAGAATCGAGCGCCGCCAAGGCCAGTTTGCGACAATGGCAAGGCGTCGTCATCTCAAGCCAAAAGCTGGCCGGCCATCGTCAACAGCACAACCCCGAAAACGATGCGATAAATGACAAAGGGAGTGAAACTAATCATCCGCGTCAAGCGCATCAGGACAGCGATCGCCGCATAGGCGCAGATAAAAGACAACACCGCAACGATCGCCGCGCTTGACATGGTGGCGCCGGCGCCTTCGCGAACAATCTCAATCGCAGCAAAAAACCCAAGCGCCAGGATTGTCGGGATCGCCAGCAACATGGAAAAGCGGGCCGCTTCCGGGCGCGCCATGCCAAGGTAACGCGCCATGGTCATGGTGACGCCGGATCGCGAAACGCCGGGCACGAGCGCCAACGCCTGCGCCCCGCCAATCGCAAGCGTATCGCGCCAGGTGATCCGGTCGAGACCTTCGCGCTGGCCTTTTGAGCGGTCCGCATGCCAAAGCAAGGCGCCAAAGATGATGCTGGTCCAGCCTATGACCACGGGCGAGCGCAGCGCGTCGGTGAGGCCGAAGCCGACAAAAACTGCGGCAAGCAGCAATGTCGGGATTGTCGCCGCAGCAATAAACAAAAACAGCCTGCGATCATCGCTGGCCTTGAAGCGCAGCGTATCAACCCCGCCACGAAACAGCATGCCGGTCTCAGTGCGAAAATAAAGAAGAACAGCAACCAGCGAGCCCACATGGGCGGCAATGTCGATCAGCGGTCCCTGATCGGTCCAGTCCTTGACCGCCATCGGCGCCAAAATCAGATGGGCCGACGAAGAAATCGGCAGGAATTCCGTAATTCCCTGAATGACCGCAAGGACGATAAGCTGAATAAGCGTCATAACAGTCGTCTTAGACAGATTTCATGAGGCGGCGCCATGACTTTTCCGGCGCCATTGCGGGAAACTTTGTGGCGATAAGTGGCGCAAATGGCCCTAAGCGCTTGCCGCTGCCGACGGGCCCTCAATCAACCCGACATCCGCGAGCTTGGCGGCAAGTGCGCTCTTATCGAAGGGTTTCAAAACATGGTGGGCGGCGCCGGCCGCTTTCGCCAGCGTGAATTGCTGGTGATCGTTTTCCGTCGCACACAGAATAATCTCCGGGCGAGCGCCTTCAAAATCGGCTGCAGCGCGGAGAAAATCCAGCGCGCCCATGGATGGCAAATCCCAATCCAGGAAAACCACTGCAGGATGCTTCTCCTTGCAATACTCTATCGCCAGCGACGCATCGCCGACCCCGCCGGCTTCAAGGCCCAAATCTTCAATGATGCGGATCGCGATTTCCCGGATCACCTCGGAGTCATCAACGACAAGACAGGTTTTTGATGCAGTCATAAGGCTCATATCCATTTCCACATGTGAAGTAGAGCCAATTGTGACGGCCCGGCGTTAGCGCCGTGTTAACATCATCAAAACCAAATCCTTAACGATCCGCCGGATTGTCTGCAGGGCCGCCAAACCGCGCCTTGAAAATCACTGCGTCTTCCGTGCGCTCCGCACTGACCACACCGCCACTGGCCCCGACCAGCTGGGAGATGATCAGCGCTGGCGTGTTTTTCGGCGTTATGTCTGTCGCGTCACCGTGAAGCGCACGCACGAAGTCGTCGTTGAGAAGCAGTTTTTTGCCCGTCGCGGTTATGGTGAAATCCGACAGGTCGCCCTTGATCGAAACCACGCCGCCGCGCGGCACGCAATCGGACGCCGCGTAAGCAAGCACCATCAGCGCTTTCACATTTTCCTTGGCGGCAAGCCCCGTGCCGACGCCCCACTCCAGATCCGCCTTTGTGATCTCAAAAAGGTCGGAAAGCGCTTTTTGGGCGTCATCGAGGCTAATCTGGGCGCCAAAGCCGCCCGCCGCACCGTAGGCCAGACGCGCATAGGCAAGAAGCGCAATCGCCTTTTTTGCGCCGGTCCGCACCAGATCCATGGCGGCTTCGCGCATCGCCCCTTCCATGGAAGGGTCATCAAGAACCTCAAGACCGGAGCTGAGCGCGCCGACAGGATTGATGAGATCGTGACACACCCGCGAAGAGATCAGCGCCGAAAGCGCAATCGCATCAGGGTCATCATTGTCGGGCGGGGTTAGATCAACGGCTTCGGACATGGGTCGGGGAACTCTCATTGCTGAAAGTTCCTTTAACGCCGATTCGCCGCTGCTTGGCTTCGTTAATTCCCGGTTAGCGCCGGATCCAATTGCCCGAGCCGTCGCGCACACACTCGCCGGGCTCCGCCTGATTGATCAACTTCTCGGCAGTCAGCGCCGCCGCCACTTCAATGGTCACGCCATTGCGGCGGGCAAGGTCAGCGTAAACCGCTTTGCGTTGTTGATTGATATCGCGGATTTCACGGCGCACCGCCTCATCGGCTTGCGCACCGGCGACGACGCCAAGATAACCATCGGCCTGTTCACCGACGATACAGTTGTCCTTGGCGTTCTCGACGAGCGGGTTCGCCGCCACCACCGCCGTTGACGCCATCACGCCGGCTGCAGCCGCCATCAAGGTCTTTTTCATCGAATATCCCATCTTCTCCCCCTAAAAAATATCCGGATTTTGGGCGATCAAATCTTCAATCTCCCGGTCAAGCTTTACGCGAACTTCCTGGTCAATCTTGACGTTCAGGTTGACCTCAATCGGCTTGTCGCCGCCTTCAAGCTTGACTGGGAGATTGAAGATTTGATCGCCCAAAATCCGGATATTTTTTAGGGGGAGA
>JBCBSY010000126.1:0-5846 GCA_039818925.1 Pseudomonadota bacterium
ATCGCTGGAAACGTTTTCAGCGAGCGCATGTAGAGATCGGCGACGAAGCCGGTCCCGACAATGACGACAGTTCCCGACATCGGGAACTGTCGTCATTGTCGGGACCGGCTTCGTCGCCGATCTCTACATGCGCTCGCTGAAAACGTTCCAGTATTCACAAAATGTTTTGAGCCGTGCGGCGTCAATATCAAACGCGCCCGCCACCTTGATCGCTGGAAACGTTTTCAGCGAGCGCATGTAGAGATCGGCGACGAAGCCGGTCCCGACAATGACGACAGTTCCCGATGACGCGCTCATGAACTCCCAGAATCTCTTATCTTCGCCAATCCTGAAGGTGATTCAGGATGGGAAGCTAATATCCCAGAAGACGTAAATTTTTCTGGACCAGGGACGCCGCAAAACGCTGGCGGGTTCAGGCCGCCGTGCGGAATTTCACGATTTTGGACGGCTCCTTGGGCGGTTCGCCGCGATTAACGGCGTCGACATGCTCCATGCCATCAACGACTTGGCCCCAGGCGGTGTACTGCCCGTCGAGGAAAGACGCGTCGCCAAAGCAGATAAAAAACTGACTGTTGGCGCTGTTCGGGTTCTGGGCCCGCGCCATGGAGCAGACGCCGCGCTGATGACTGACATCATTGAACTCCGCCGGAATGTTTGGCTTGTCGGAACCACCCGTACCATCGCCGCGCGGGCAGCCCATCTGCGCCATGAACCCGTCGATCACGCGATGAAGCGTCAGCCCGTCGTAAAACCCCTCGTCGGCAAGCTCCGCAATGCGCGCCACATGTTCCGGCGCCTTATCCGCAAAAGTCTCAATTGTTACGTCACCCGTATCGAGGGTGAGGATCATTTTTTCACTCATATTTCGATCTTTCCATCCACCTTTACAGGCACTCTGATTTCGCAAATGTCTTTGACATAACCGTCGTCCGAGAGTTCGCCACGCGATTTCAGATAGTCCACAAACACCTGGCTGTTGGTATCCATCACCAGAACCTCTTCGCGCTCACTCTCGGGAAGGTCGGCCGCGATGCGCGCGCGGATGATCGGCGTCGGGCGCGACGGCGGCTCGCCGCGGACAATCCGGCGCGTAGCCTCAAAGCCATCAACAATCCAGCCCCAGGTTGTGTAGCGGCGATCAAGACTGAGCCGCGCATCGCCAATCATCAAGAAGAACTGGCTGTTGGCGCTGGCCGGATCCGTGGCGCGCGCCATCGACATCACGCCGGGACAATGAACACCCCAAAGTTCCGGCTCAGTCCCAGTTAGAAACGTGCGCAACCCTTCGGGCTGGGCCGCCACAGGCATGCCGTCAATATACCCGATGCGTGGCGCAATCCGATCCCGCCCGAGTTGGTTGAAGTTCTCGACTTTGCTCGTATCGCGGGCAAATTCCGGCGGCAGGTCGGGCTTTTCAGAGCCGCCGGTGCCATCGCCTTTCGGATCACCGCCCTGGGCCATGAAACCTTCGATGACGCGATGGAAGGTAAGCCCGTTGTAAAAGCCCTCGCGCGTCAGTTCTTTGATGCGCTGCGTATGCTGGGGCGCGAAATCGGGGCGCAATTCAATCACCACCAATCCGGCCGGAAGGTCCATATAAAGCGTGTTTTCCGGGTCGAGCGGACGCCAGTCATCGTCGGTCGCGCTGGCCAGCACTTCAACTGGAGTGCGGGGCGCTGATTCATCATCATCGGCGGAAGCGGGAACAACCGCAAAGGTCATCGCTGCAGCCGCCAAAGGGAATAAACGCATACTCATCTTCTCCTGCTACCCGCTCGGGGGGCATTTTCTCAAATTGCGGGATACCGTCGTTCAGCGGGTCCCAAGACGTCGCCCATGAGGCGTAAACAGAAGCCCGCGGCGAAAACAAGGCCGGATCGTCGTTGCGTCGCAGCAACAACCGCCGGTGAGTTTCGTCATGTCGGACTTCCTGTCTGGTGTCATTGGCGGGGTATATAGACCAAGCGGCGGATTTTGCGAAATCACTGGGCGGCGAATTTGGCTCTAAGCCTTTCACCCACATGCGCCGGCACGAAAGAGCTCACATCGCCGCCAAGCCGGGCGATTTCCTTGACCAACCGGGAAGCTATCGACTGAAAGCGGGCGTCCGCCATCAAAAAGACTGTCTCAATCTCGTCGTTGAGCGCCTGGTTCATACCGACCATCTGGAATTCATATTCGAAATCGGACACCGCGCGCAGCCCGCGAATAATGATATTGGCTTTTACGTCCTCAGCAAACTGCATCAACAGCGACTCAAAAGGCGTGACCCGGATGGGCGTGCCGCTGACTTTTGAAATCCGCGCCATCTCCGTCTCGACCATCGCCACTCTTTCTTCGAGGGAGAATAACGGCCCCTTGTCGCGATTGATGGCGACGCCGATCACCAGCTCATCGACCAATTTCACCGCGCGCTCCACCAGATCCACGTGGCCGAGCGTCACAGGGTCGAAAGTGCCAGGATAAAGGCCAATCAATTTTGTCATGCGCCTTCTTCGTCCTCTTCGCCCTCTTCACCATCAACATCCTCAATACGACCGACGGAGACCACATGTTCGTCCTCACGGGTACGGAAGATCGTAACCCCTTGGGTATTGCGGCCCGCGATGCGGATGTCGTCGACCGGCGTACGGATCAATTGCCCCCCATCCGTCACCAACATGATCTGATCGCTGTCTTCTACAGCGAAGGCGGCGACCACCGGTCCGTTCCGGCTGGACGTCTGGATCGCAATAATGCCTTTTCCGCCGCGTCCCGATGTCCGGTACTCATAGGAAGACGTGCGTTTGCCATAACCGTTTTCCGTGACCGTCAACACAAACTGCTCCGCGGCGCCAAACTCGGCGACACGGTCAGGACTGATCGCCACATCAGCGGTCTCGGTATCCTCCGGTTCCTCGGCGTCGGATTCGCCCGCAGCGCGGCGCATCGCGGCGGCATGCTTGAGGTACGCTTTCGATTCCTCGGACGTTGTCTCCACGTGGCGCAGGATCGCCATGGAGATAACGTGATTGTCTTTTTCAAGTTTGATGCCGCGCACACCGGTTGATGTGCGGCCTGCGAAGACACGCACCGTGTCTACGGGGAAGCGGATGCACATGCCCGCCGCCGTGGTCAACAGAACATCCTCATCCTCGCGGCAAACCTGAACGCCGACCAGCCGGTCATCCTCATCCAGCTTCATGGCGATTTTACCGTTGCGATTGACGCGCTGGAAATCAGAAAGTTTGTTGCGCCGCACGCTACCTGATCGGGTGGCGAACATGATCTGCAACTGCTCCCAGGAATCTTCATCCTCCGGCAGCGGCAAAATATTCGTCACCCGCTCATCGGGCCCAAGCGGCAACAGGTTCACAAACGCCTTGCCGCGCGAATTCGGCGCGCCCTCCGGCAAGCGCCACAGCTTCAGCTTGTAGGACATGCCAGTCGAGGTGAAAAACAAAAGCGGCGTGTGGGTGTTGCCGACAAACAGCTGATTGACGAAATCCTCGTCCTTGAACTTCATGCCGGCGCGGCCCTTGCCGCCGCGTTTTTGCGCGCGATAGGTCGATAGCGTGGTGCGTTTTACATAGCCTGCATGGGTGACGGTGACGACCATCTCGTCCTTGGCGATCAGATCTTCATCCTCGACTTCGCCTTCAGCGTCGATGATTTCGGTTTTGCGCGGTGTCGCAAACTCATCGCGCACGCCTGCTAGCTCATCCTTGATGATGGTCATGACGCGCTCGCGATTGCGCAGAATATCAAGATAGTCCTCGATCTTTTCGGCCAGGCTCTTCAGCTCATCGCCTATCTCGTCGCGGCCAAGCGCGGTCAACCGCTGCAAGCGCAGATCAAGGATCGCTTTCGCCTGTTCCTCAGACAGCTTCAACACATTGCCGCCGCTCATCATGTGACGCGGGTCAGCGACCAGAAGCACCAGCGGCGCCAGGTCTTTCGCCGGCCAATCCTTCGCCATCAGCTGTTCCTTGGCGGTCGCCGGATCCGGGGCGGCGCGGATCAGCGCAACAACTTCGTCTATATTCGCGACGGCGATTGCAAGACCGACCAGAATATGCGCCCGGTCGCGCGCCTTGTTGAGGTCGAACTTCGTGCGCCGCGTAATCACGTCCTCGCGGAAGTCGATGAACGCAGACAGGACATCACGCAACGACAGTTGCTGCGGCTTACCGCCGTTCAGCGCCAGCATGTTGACGCCAAAACTCGTTTGCAGCTGCGAATGGCGGTAAAGCTGGTTCAACACCACGTCGGGCGCGGCGTCGCGCCGAAGCTCGATCACGACACGAATGCCGTGGCGGTTCGATTCGTCGCGGATGTCGGCAATGCCTTCGATTTTTTTCTCGCGCACCAGATCAGCGATCCGCTGCACCATCATCGCCTTGTTCACCTGGAACGGCACCTCAGTGATGATGATGCCGTAACGATCCTTACGCACTTCCTCGATGGTGGCGCGCCCGCGCATGACCACCGACCCGCGACCGAGCAACAATCCGGCCTTTGAGCCAGCGCGGCCCAGGATAATGCCGCCAGTTGGAAAATCCGGACCCGGCACAATTTCGATCAGCTGTTCATCTGTAATGTGCGGGTTTTCGATCATGGCGATGGTCGCCTCGACCACTTCGCCCAAATTGTGCGGCGGGATGTTTGTCGCCATACCGACCGCAATGCCGCCCGATCCGTTGACGAGCAGGTTTGGGAACTTCGCCGGCAACACCATCGGTTCATGTTCCGAGCCGTCATAGTTCGGCTGGAATGTCACCGTGTCTTTTTCAATGTCATCGAGGAGCGAGCCGGAGACTTTCTCCAGCTTACACTCGGTATATCGCATGGCCGCCGGGGGATCGCCGTCGATCGAACCGAAATTTCCCTGCCCGTCGATCAGCGGCAGACGCATGGAAAAATCCTGCGCCATGCGGACGAGCGAATCGTAAATCGCCTGATCGCCATGCGGGTGATATTTACCGATCACGTCGCCGACGATGCGCGCTGATTTGCGGTACGGTTTGTTCCAGAAATGCCCGTTCTCATGCATTGACCACAGGATGCGCCGGTGCACCGGTTTCAACCCGTCCCGCGCGTCCGGAATGGCGCGCGAGACAATCACGCTCATCGCATAGTCGAGGTAGGATTTGCGCATCTCATCTTCGATCGAAATAATCGAGACATTGTCGCTGCCAGGGGAGTTGACTCCCGATCCTTCATTTCCGTTTTGGTCGTTATTGTCGGGGAGATCGCCGTCGTCTTCGGCCACGTAGAAAACCTTTGGAATCAGTTTGAAAAGAACGCTACGGCTTAGCATCCACCCCCTTCAAAGCCAAGCATTTGCGCGCTTTTGCGCTCGGTTTATTCCGGCCCCGGCTTCGGTTACTATCCGCTTGTAGCCTTGTTTGGATTCCGGGTGAAAATAGCCTCAAAAAACCTCGCATTTTCAGCATGTTCGCTTGTTCTGCTTGGCGCCTGTGGAAAAATGCGGCCGACCAGATTGAAGCGCCGCCGTCAATGAGGCGATTTAGGGTAGAATAGTATTGGGGTTCGTCGCGTTTCGGGGAGTATAAAAATGAAAATCAACAGACGCACAGCGTTGATCGGCGGCGGCGCCGCGCTTTCTTCCGGCATGTTCAGCGCATCGGCCTGCGCCGCAACTAACGAGGCCACCGGCGCCTGGACGCCGCTCGCAGATATGCCGTTTCCGGTGCAGGAAATATATCCGGCGCCATTCCGAAAATCCTCCGACCCCGGACCGGATCTGAAGCCCAACCCCCTTGATCTTCTCGTCAATGCTGGCGGCCTGACCCCTGACGCCGAATTTAACGTCACAGATCAGGTGACGTTCTACGATCCGGCTT
>JBCBSY010000127.1:0-5844 GCA_039818925.1 Pseudomonadota bacterium
CCCGGATGATCGAGGTCGGCAATCAGCGTTTCTTCGTCTTCTTCAAAAATCTGCGTCCCGGTCGGCACCTTGACCACCAGATCGTCGCCACCCGCGCCAGTGCGGTTTGAGCCCTCACCCGGCCTGCCGTTTTTTGCGCGATAGTGCTGCTGGTAGCGAAAATCGATCAGGGTGTTCAAATTGTCCACGGCTTCCGCCCAGACGTGCCCGCCAGCGCCGCCGTCGCCGCCATTCGGACCGCCGAATTCGATGAACTTTTCACGCCGAAACGACAGGCACCCTGCGCCGCCGGCGCCGCTCTGCACATAGATTTTCGCTCGATCCAGAAACTTCATGCGCGTCCTCTACACGCATAAAGACATTGCAGCCAATGGTTTTGGCGACGTCAACGAGATCAACAAGCGCTGCGCGGACCCCGTGCGTTTTCGGAGCGCGCCCGCTAAGGTCCGCCCGCCCACGCAACGGAAGGATCTTATGACAGACGCCCGCATTCTCTTTGAGCCGATTGATCTCAACGGGTTTCACCTGCCCAACCGCATTGTCATGGCCCCCATGACACGCAGCTTCTCACCAGGCAATGTTCCGGGCGAGGATGTGGCGGGCTATTACGCCCGGCGTGCGAAAGGCGGCGTTGGTTTGATCCTGTCCGAAGGCGTTTCGACCAATGTGGTGACCGCGACCGGCACGCCGAACGTGCCCAATATTGTCACCGACGCAGCCAAGGCGGGCTGGAAGCAGGTCATCGACGCAGTCCACGCTGCAAACGGCAAAATGGGGATCCAGCTCTGGCATGAAGGCCCGTTTCGTAATCCTAAAAAAACGGCGCATCCCGAAACGCCGTCCTGGTCTGCGTCCGGATTTAAAACGCCGGACAAAGTGATCTGGGAACCGATGAGCGATGCGGAGATTGAAACCGCGATCACGGAATTCGTGAATGGGGCCGTCACAGCAAAAGAGCTTGGCTTTGACTGCGTTGAGTTTCACGGCGCGCATTCCTATCTGCTTGATAGTTTTTTCTGGTCAGAAACCAATCAACGTACGGATAAATGGGGCGGCGACTGGGCAGGACGCACGCGCATCGCCACAGAAATCATTCGCCGGACGCGAGAGAAGGTCGGAGACGGCTTTCCCCTGATCATCCGTCTGTCCCAGTGGAAGCAGCAGGACTTTGACGCCAACACGGCGGCGAACCCTTCTGAATTGGAGCAATGGCTGCGCCCGCTGGTCGATGCAGGGATCGACATGTTCCACTGCTCTCAACGCCGATTTTGGGAACCCACTTTTGACGGCTCCGATCTTAATTTTGCCGGCTGGGCGAAGAAAGTGTCGGGCAAACCGTCGATTTCCGTCGGATCGGTTGGCCTTACCGGCGAATTCACGGCGGCCTATGCAGGCGAGTCCTCGGAGCCTGCAAGCCTCGATGAATTGATCCGGCGCATGGAGGACGAAGAGTTCGACCTGATCGCCGTGGGACGCGCGCTCTTACAGGACCCGAACTGGGCGCAGAAAATCCGCGAAGACCGCAATGAGGATTTGATGACGTTCACCAAAGACGCCCTGATGTCGCTTTCCTGAACAATAGCAACGCCCATGAAAGGCAATGCAGTATGATTACGGTCCACCACCTCGAAAACTCCCGGTCACAGCGCATCCTGTGGCTGCTCGAAGAGCTTGGCGCGCCTTATGAGGTCAAGCGCTATGAGCGCGACAAGAAGACCAGTCTTGCGCCCAAAGCCCTGACGGATGTGCACCCGCTCGGCAAGTCTCCGGTTATTGAAATGAATGGAAAAGTTTACGCCGAGACCGGCGCCATGATCGAAGCCGTGCTTGATCAGTATGGAAACGGCCAGTTGCGCCCGGTGTCTGGCGCACCGGAATATGATCTCTATCGCTACTGGATGTATGCGTCGGAAGGCAGCTACATGCCGCCGCTTGTGTTCACGCTTTTCCTCAACCGGATGGAAACCGCGCCCATGCCGTTCTTCGCGCGTCCGGTGGCGAAGAAGCTCGTCAAAGCGGTGCGTGACGGGTATTTGAACCATACGATGAAAGCGCAATATGATTTTCTCGAAGATCAGCTTTCCCGATCTATGTGGCTGGCGGGCGACGACATCACCGCAGCCGACATCATTATGAGCTTTCCGGTTGAAGGGTTCACGATAAGAGGCAACGCGGACGGCTACCCGAACATCGCGGCCTATGTGAAGCGCCTTCAGGCGAGACCCGCTTATGCCCGCGCCCTTGAGCGCGGCGGGCCCTATGCTCTGATGAAGTAACGATTTCGTGCCTGCCCGCCACCGAGGCGCCATAATCGAGGCTTCCTTTGGACACCGGCCCTTCTTAGATAGGGTCTTAAGAGAGCCCCCGGAGACGCCCATTATGAGCTTTGCGCTTTTGTCCGCCTTGTCGATTGTATGTGTCGACGCCGCTGCAGCGGCGCGTCCCCTGCCGCAAACAATGCCCATTGCGCACGAGACGACAACGCTCGTCATGGTTCAGGAAACGCCGGTCGAGAAGACGCCCGCGGCTCCGGTTGTCCGCTCGAGCGCCGAACCTGTTGAAGACGCCGCCGTCGATGAATCGGTTGGTGAGACGGTTGCCGAAACAGCACCCGCCGATGAGATTTTCACCGACCCGCTGGTGTTTGAAAATGAAAGCGATGAAGCAGTCGCTGAGAAGCTCATTACCTATCTTGAAAGCGTCGATACGCTGAGCGGTGAATTCACGCAGATTGCGCCCTCCGGCGCGATCTCCGACGGCAAGTTTTATTTGGACCGGCCAGGCAAGCTGCGGTTCGAATACGAGCCGCCGACACCGCTCTTGCTGGTCGCCAGTGGCGGGCTTGTTTATGTGCGCGATGAAGCGCTGGAAACCACCGACTCCTATCCGGTCGGCAGAACCCCGCTTAAATTTTTGCTGTCGAGGAAAATTGATCGCGATGACGCACAGGTCGTTTCGGTTGATCGGGGCGTCGATAATGTCGCGGTCACATTCTCATCTTCAGATGATGAAACCGAGGGCGAATTGACACTAATCGCCAGCGCGCCGGACTTTGCTTTGCGCCGATGGATCGTGCGCGATCCGCAGGGCGGCATGACGATCGTTACGCTTAGTAACGTGAGGGCGGGCGAACGGCTCGCCAACAGTCTCTTTGCAGCGCCCGAAGCCGGCGGCCGATTCCTGAACAGGTGACTGGTCGAAGCAAGCAAAATTGCCATTTTGTAACAGAGTCACACGCAAGTTTTTTTTCGGCCTCCTATTGAAAAAATGCCCCGTGATGCGTTAATGTAACACTACGCGATAGGCATTGGATGTTGGGCCGGCGTTGCCCCCCCGCTTGCAGGCTCAACGGCATGTCGCGTCGCCGGAATATCCCCTCCCGGCGTAGGCGCAACAGCGCAGCTTGGCGTCCGATCCCTTAAAAGGTCGGACGCCTTTTTTTGAGCCCTTTTTTTAAATCCTGAGCCGTTTATGACCAGGTCAGGACGACTGGAACGCGCACGTCATGGATGAAAACGAACTTGAAGACCTTGAGCGCGAGCTGCCGGGTCTTGCACGCTTGTCACGCTTCGCCCGATCGCTGGACCGGATCCCCTGGTTCGCCAATATCGGCGAGCCGCTGACCCCCGGAGCGAAGGCGGCGGCGGAAGACTATTGCGCCGGGCTCGGCTTCCCGGAGGCTGAGATCGCCTTGGTGATGGACTGGGGCGACGCGGCCGGCGCGGCTGAAAGCCTTGACTGGCAGAGCCCCGCTTGGGAAGCGGAGGAATCGCTTCGGGCTGACCTCACCGGCCGGGCGCTGGAGCTTTTGTCAGAGGACGCCTTGCGTATCGGCATGGCGCTGATCGCCGAGAAAGTCTCTGAGCCAGCCAAGGAAGCCGTGGAAGAGCTTTCCTATTTGAGTGATCTCGACGACGAACAGATCAAGACGCTATGCGTCGGCGCCGCGGTGCAGGCCGCCAACGGCGCGGCGCTCGCCCTGATCGCCGCCGCCGACACGGATTTCGATGCCGAAAACCATCCGCTGGCGGCAAAATTTCGGCTGTTTGAGTTTGGACGCTGGCCCGTCAGCATCACCGGCTCGTCATTTAACCTGTTCTGACCTCAAATCCCGCCGCAATCAGCAGATAAATCGCGATCACGGTCAAAACGAATTTAAAGCCGCGCTTGAAGGTCGCTTCCGGCATCTGGCGCAAGAGTTTTGTTCCAAGCGCCGTGCCGGCGAAGCCGGAAATCAGGATCGCCGCAATCAGAGGCAACCACTCTCGGAAAGCAAAGCCCAGCATACCAAAGGCGACAATCTTGAAGGCGTGCTGAAACACCATCGCCGCGGCGTGGCTGGCGACAATGTTGAGCCGCGACAGGGCGGTCGCGGATAGCATGGTGGCGGCAATCGGCCCCGTCGCCCCGAAAAACATGGTCAGCACGCCGGCGACAAAGCCGGTGATCAAAAACGTCGCCCTGCCCGGCGCAAATCCCTTAGGCTTTGGACCCCACACGGTGAAAAGAATGAATCCGCCGACCCCGGCGCGCAAAAGCCAGACCGGGGTCTCCACCGCCAGGAGACCGCCCACGCCAGCGCCAATGAGGCTGCCGGCGCTGAACCACAGAACAATCGGCCAGACCACATCGCGCCGCTGCAGATAAAACCGGCCGGCATTCGAACCCACCTGCGCCGCGCCGTGGACCGGAATCACCGCCGGGGCGGGAAAGACGGCACTCATCACCGCGAGCAGCGCCAACCCACCGCCCAGGCCGAAAGCCGCCGTCAACGCAGCGGTGAAAAAGCTCGCCACGACGACGGTCATCGCCGCCCATAGCGGGGCGCCCTCAGGCAAAAAAGCACTGATCATCTCCATTGCTAAGCCTCTAGGCTGCGCCGCGCGTCTCAGCAATGAGCGCCAAGACGCCGCCTTGACGCCCTTCCGCCCCCCACCTAAGCCGAACCGGACCCACCCCGATGTAAATGGCGAACTTCATGAAAATCACCACCTGGAACATCAATTCCGTCCGCTTACGGATTGATCACGTGACCCGCTTTCTAGCCGAGCACGAACCGGACGTCCTGTGCCTTCAGGAAATCAAATGCCTTGAGGATAACTTCCCGGCAAAGGTTTTGACGGAAGCCGGATACGCGCACCAGGCAGTGTCAGGGCAAGCGGGTTATCATGGCGTCGCGATCGCTTCTCGCCTGCCATTAAAAAACATCGAAAAACGCGAATTCTGCAACAAGGGGGATTGCCGGCATGTCGCGGCGAGCCTTCCCGGCGGCATTCGCATCCACAATTTTTATGTGCCGGCCGGCGGCGACGAACCTGACCCGAAAAAAAACGACAAGTTCGCGCACAAGCTGGAGTTTCTCGATGAAATGGCCGGCTGGTTTCGCGAGCTGGGGCCGCGTTCAAAATCCGTCCTGGTTGGCGATCTTAACGTTGCGCCAAACGAATATGATGTCTGGTCACACAAACAACTTTTGAAAGTCGTTTCGCACACGCCTGTCGAGGTTGAAAAGCTTGCACAGGTAATTGACGCCCATGGCTGGATCGATGTCGCGCGTGCAGTCGTCCCCGAGCCGGAAAAACTGTTCACCTGGTGGTCGTACCGGGCGCGCGACTGGCGCGCATCCAACCGCGGACGGCGCCTCGATCATATCTGGGTCAGCCCCAGTCTGAAAAAACCTGCGCTGGCGGGCGGGCGGGACGCGTTTCAAATACATGATGATGCGCGGGGGTGGGAACGGCCCTCTGACCATGCGCCCGTTTCGCTGAAATTCGTTTTATAAGAATGGCGTCAACGCGCGGACCAGCGCATCGATATCGCTTTCATCTTTACAATGATGAAAGC
>JBCBSY010000128.1:0-5824 GCA_039818925.1 Pseudomonadota bacterium
GTTCCTCGGCGTCGCGATCAACCAGGCGCGTGGGGTAGTCGCCGGTAAAACAGTGATCAGTGAAGGCGAGGAACGCAACGCCAAGATTACGCAATTGTCGTTCCTGGCGGAGACGAGCTAGCGGTTTACCTCGCCGGCGGTTGCGGACACACACGTTCCGTCTTGCGCTCAACCGCTTTTACGAGCGCTGAAGCCGTGAACGAAAATCGCGCCTTCACGGGAACCCCGGCCTCACGCAGGCGCGCCGCCGCCCAGTGATTGCACATCTTGAAAAGATGAAAGCCACGCCCATCGGCAATAAAAACGCTGCGGCCCGCCGCACGGCCCGCCCCGAGCACCAAAACCGCGCCCTTATCATTACGAACCAGCGAACGCTCCAACTCAGCCGTCATTGCCCGGGCGCCTGTCCGCGAAAGCGCCACGTCAAGGACTTCACCGTCGCGCCAGGCGAGCGCATCCATCGGCCCCTCAACGGCAACCACATGCAGCACCGACGGGCTTGGCGGCAAGATCGCCTTCACCCCTTTCCAGAGCCCCGCATCCTCCGCCATGTAGAAATCGCGCTCGCCCCAACCGATCAAAAAATGATCAGCATCTGGATAAATCGCACGCAGCGAATGGTTTTCATCAAAGGCATCGGCCGGCAAAGCGATATCGGTATGCGTCCCGTTGGTGAGAACGCGCGTGGCGATACAGTCGCCCGCTGTCGGCGGGGGCCCAAGCGGCGGCGACCCCGCGCAGGCGCCTAGCGCTAGCGCCCCGAGACAGAACAAGGTGCATCTTCTAATCAGGCGAACAATGCTCATGAGCCATGATCTTACGATCAATTGCCGATAGCAACGTCCAAGTTGTCCGGCGTCTTTAAAGACCCTCGAGCCGTGCCAGCGCAGCGTCCAGTTTTTCAAGCGCTTCCACAAAGGTCGCGCGGCGAGCATGTTGCTCTTCGACGACTACTTTGGGCGCTTTATCGACAAAATTCTTGTTCGCGAGTTTCTTGTCGATGCCGGCGATTTCCTTTGACGTCTTGTCTTTTTCCTTGACGAGACGCGCCTTTTCAGCGGCGATGTCGATAAAATCGGCGACTGGCAACGCCGCCACCGCGCCGGCGTGAACGATTTGCACGGCGCCCTTCGGCGGCGCCGCTGACATAGTGATCTTGGAAAGACGCGCAAGGCGCTTCAACACTTCATCGTGCCGTTGAAGCCGCGTCTTGTCATCATCGCCGCCGCCAACCAGCACGAGTGGAATTTTCGCCCCGGCCGGGACATTCATTTCCTGACGCACCGACCGAACGCCGGTGATCAAATCGATCACCCAAGCCATTTCCGCCGCGGCGTCATCGCGCTTCAGCGCTTCACGATGAGACGGCCATTGGCTCAACATCAAGGCCTCCCGCTCCGCGAAGGCGCTCCATAATTCTTCCGTCACAAACGGCATGAAAGGATGAAGGAGTTGCAAGATCCGGTCGAGCGTCCAGGCCGCTACTTTGCGGGTTTCGGTTTTCTCCGGACTGGCCTCGCCCTGCAAGGCTGGTTTCGCCAGTTCCAGATACCAGTCGCAGAACACATTCCAGGCGAATTTGTAAATCGCCCCGGCGGCGTCATTAAACCGATAGGCTTCGATCTCGCGGGTCACCGCGGCGGCGCATTCATTCGCTTCGTGGATGATCCACTGGTTGATGGTTGACTGCGCGTGTTCCGGATCGAAATTCGCATCCGCTTTGCAGTCGTTCATTTCGCAAAAGCGCGCCGCGTTCCAAAGTTTTGTTGAGAAGTTCCGATACCCTTCAACACGCGATTCCGAAAGGCGCACATTACGGCCCTGCGCTGCTTGAGAAGCCAGCATGAACCGCAGAGCATCAGCCCCATATTTGTCTATCAGGTCGAGGGGATTGACTACATTGCCCTTCGCCTTCGACATTTTCTTGCCATGTTCATCGAGCACCAGCGCGTGAATATAGACGGTGTGGAACGGGATCTCTTTCATGAAGTGAATCCCGTCCATCATCATCCGCGCGACCCAGAAAAAGATGATGTCGAACGCGGTGACAAGCACGCTGGTCGGATAGTGCTTTTTCAGCTCCGGCGTCTCTTCCGGCCAGCCAAGCGTCGAGAACGGCCAGAGCGCAGACGAGAACCAGGTGTCGAGCACATCGGGATCACGCACCAAGAGCGGCGCGCCGCCATGCTCATGCCGGCGGATTTCTTTTATTTCCTCAAGCGTGTAACCTTCGGCCGTGTATTTCGCGATCGCCAGCTTCGCCGCTTCGTCTTCATTCTCCGCAACAAAACAATGACCGTCCGGCCCGTACCAGGCTGGAATGCGATGCCCCCACCATAGCTGACGCGAGACGCACCAGGGCTCGATATTGCGCATCCACTGAAAATAGGTTTTCGTCCAGTTTTCCGGAACGAATTTGGTCTTGCCCTGCTCCACCGCTTCAATGGCGGGTTTGGCGAGCGTTTTCGCATCCACATACCATTGATCGGTCAGCATCGGCTCAATGACGACGCCGGAACGGTCGCCAAAAGGTTGCATGATCTTCTTGTCTTCGACCGCAATCATGAGTCCGTGCGCATCGATATCGGCGACAATCGCCTTGCGCGCGTCATAGCGGGTCATCCCGCGATATTTCTCGGGGATGTAGTCGTCATCGCGAAGGTATGCTTTCTCATCCATCAGCACATACATCGGGATGTCATTGCGCTTGGCGACCTGATAATCGTTGAAGTCGTGGGCGCCCGTGATCTTCACCGCGCCGGAGCCAAAGTCCGGGTCCGGATAATCATCGGTGATGATCGGGATCAGGCGGCCCTTCCCGCCATTGTCATCACCGACCGGAATGTGACAGCGCTTGCCGACAATCGGCGCATAGCGCTTGTCTGAGGGGTGCACCGCCACCGCGCCGTCGCCGAGCATTGTCTCGGGACGCGTCGTTGCGATGGAAATATAGTCGCGCGTTTCCCATTTGGTCGGGTTTCCGTCCTCGTCATGTTCGATCGGGAACTCGTATGTCTCGCCGTTCTCCAGCGGGTATTTGAAATGCCAGAAATGGCCGTCGATTTCCGTGTTCTCCACTTCGAGATCAGAAATCGCGGTTTCGAATTTCGGGTCCCAATTGACGAGGCGCTTGTCGCGGTAGATCAGCCCTTCATTATAGAGCTGAACGAAGACCTTCAGCACCGCGTCCGACAACCCTTCATCCATGGTGAAACGCTCTCGCGACCAGTCGCAGGAGGCGCCGAGGCGCTTCAGCTGATTGAGGATCGTGCCGCCGCTTTCCTCCTTCCATTGCCAGACGCGCTCGACAAATTTCTCGCGGCCCATGTCGCGTCGGTCCGGCTCCTGGTTTTCCATGAGCTGACGCTCAACGACCATCTGCGTGGCGATGCCCGCATGGTCCGTTCCCGGCTGCCAGAGCACCGACTTGCCGCGCATGCGCTCAAACCGGCAGAGAATGTCCTGCAAGGTGTTGTTAAGCGCATGGCCCATATGCAGAGAGCCAGTGACGTTTGGCGGCGGAATGACAATCGTGAAAGGCTCGCCCTTCCCGGAGGGCTTGAACGCGCCAGACGACTCCCAAGCCTCGTAAAGGCGGGTTTCGGCGGAATGAAAATCAAAATTCTTGTCGAGCATGGGGTGAGGCCGGTCGTGTTTGCGATTGCGAATTCCGGGTTTATCCGCCGCCGCACCAATCCTCAACCGCTTTCCCTGAAACGATTTCGGGGATGATCAGGTGTGGAGCCGCGAAAGCCCCACACCCTGAAAAAACCGTTGCTAGTTCATCTGCGGATCAAGACCGGTATGATGTGCGATAAACGCCCACATATCTGCATATTCCTCAATGATCTTCTCTGTCGGTTTGCCTGCGCCATGCCCGGCCCGGGTCTCGATCCGAATGATGTGCGGCTCATCGCCAATCTCCGCCGCCTGCAGGGCTGCGGCGTATTTGAAGCTGTGGCCGGGCACAACCCGGTCATCCGTGTCGGCGGTTGTCACCAAAATCGCCGGATAGTCCGCCCCGTCTTCAATGTTGTGATACGGCGAATAGGCCAGAAGGTTTTGGAAGTGTTCTTCCTCCGCGGGATCGCCGTAATCGTCAGTCCAGAAACGGCCCGCCGTGAACTGATTGAAGCGCAACATATCCATCACGCCCACTGCCGGCAGCGCCGCAGCGAACAGGTCCGGACGCTGATTGAGCGCCGCCCCCACAAGCGTGCCGCCGTTCGAGCCGCCCTGAATGGCGAGCTTGTCTTCCGTCGTATAGCCTTCCGCAATCAGATACTCGCCGGCAGCGATGAAATCATCAAAAACATTCTGCTTGTTCAACAGCCGCCCGTCATCATGCCAGGCTTTGCCGTATTCGCCGCCGCCGCGAAGATTAGCGAGCGCGAAAACGCCGCCCATCTCCATCCAGGCCAGCCGTGTTACAGAAAAGCCCGGCGTGAGTGAAATGTTAAACCCGCCATAACCATAAAGCAGCGTTGGCGCGCCTTCAGAGAGGTCGAGACCTCTTTTATGGGCGATGAACATGGGTACGCGCGTTCCGTCTTTTGACGAATAGAAGACTTGCGAGACTTCGTAGTCTTCAGGATTGAACGGCGCTGCGGCTTGTTTGAAGACCGACGCCTCGCCAGTGGCGATATCGAAGCGATAAAGCGTGTCCGGACGATTGAAACTTTCGAAGTTATAGAATGTTTCCATGTCGCCTGGCTCCCCGCCGAACCCTGAAACAGAGCCGACGCCCGGCAGATTGACGAGGCCCAGGCTCTCGCCATCAAGGCCAAAGGTGCGGACGACGGATTTCACATCTTCCATATATTCAGCGAAAATCTTGCCGCCGACGACATTGACGCTGGAAAGCACATGCTCGCTTTGCGGCACCACTTCTGTCCAGACCGCGCCGTCAGCGCTGATGCCAATCGGCGTTGAAACCACTCGGCCCTTGGGCGCATCGCTGTCTGTGAAAAAGAAATGACGATCTTCAGCCGTGGCGATGTAGGAATAATCGTTCTCGAAGCCGCTAACGAGATTAACTGGCGCGGCGTCCGGATTTTCAAGGTTGATCAGAACCACTTCATAGCGGTCGTCCGTCCCCTCCCAGACAGTGACCACCAGCGTTGAACCATCGCTGGTGACTTCCGAAAAGAAACCCTGCTCCGGGTCGTCTGGACGCGCGTAAACTAAACGGTCGCTGTCCTGCCCGTCGCCAAGCGCGTGAAAATAAACCGCCTGATCGGTATTCAGACTTTGAAAGGCCTCGCCCTCCTCCGGCGCCGGGTAGCGCGAGTAGAAAAAGCCCGATCCATCCTTCGCCCAGCTCACTCCGGAGAACTTCACCCATTCGATGGCGTCCTCCATCACCGCGCCGGTTTTCACATTGACGACCTTGATGGTGCGCCAGTCGGAACCGCCATCCTGAATCATATAGGCCACAAGCGAACCATCAGGGCTGGGATAATAAGCCGCCAGCGCCGTGGCGCCGTCATCGGACCAGCCATTAGGATCAAGCAACTCGCGCGGCTCGCCGTCGCCGTCCTGCACGTAAAGAACATACTGGTTCTGCAGACCGTCATTGCGGCGGAAGAAATAGCGTTCGCCGCGTTTTGTCGGCAGCAAGAATTTTTCGTAGTCCCACAACACGCGCAAACGCTCTTCGATGGCGTCGCGATGTTCCAGGGATTTGAGATAGCCGAAACTGACTTCGTTCTGCGCCTCGACCCAGGCCGCAACGTCCGCATCCTCGCGAACGTCCGCTTCCAGCCAGCGATAAGGGTCGCTCACCGTCACACCAAAGAAATCATCACTTTGATCGACGGTTTTC
>JBCBSY010000129.1:0-5822 GCA_039818925.1 Pseudomonadota bacterium
GCGGCCGCGGCCTGTGCTATATTATCCGCTTTACCGCGCGCATCCCTGACAGCAGCGTCAAGCGCGTCTTTTTGGGCCGATCAGGGTCCAGTATGGGGAAGGTTTTTCTGACGCTGGTTACGGCGGAGGGCTTATGGCCGGATACGATCAGGATGTTATCGAAGTAACGGCGAGTCGTGGGCCAGTGCGCGCGCAAACCGATCTCGACCTCGACCCGCAGCCGATCCGGATCAACGCCAAAATCGTCGCGGCTTTCGAAATCGAATAGGGTCTACTCGTCGCTGATATCGAGTTTCTTCACGCCGCGGTGGAGAAGGCAGGCGCCCGCAAGCGTCATGTTTGTGCCGATGAAAACGAAGATCAGCCATTCGATGAGGCCGAACATGCCAAAAACTTCAGGCGCCATGAAACTCTCCTCCCGTCCTGATGCTTTCGATTTTTCGTCAAAGAGATGAAAATTTTCCCTAACTTTTCGGACAGCTACCTTAACCGGGCTTAACCCTGTCCCGGCGGCGCTGGGGCCCGGAAAAGCTGGAATTCCAACGAATATGGCCGATTTGGCGGTGGCGTTGTTGTTCCCATAGGCTTAATTTCCAGTTAACATCGGGGATTGACGGCCCTGACGTCGGCTCGCCTGGACGGCGGCAAGGCGGGGCCGATGGGGAAGTCGTGAGGGGTCGATGACGTCCGAAGTCGTGTTGATGAACCGCCAGGCGGTGGCGATGGCTGCGGACAGCGCCGTGACCATCTCCGGCGACCGTTATTTGAAGACGTATAATTCCGCGGACAAACTGTTCCCGCTGGTCGATGGCCAGCCGGTTGCGGTGATGATCTATAACAACGCTGAAATCATGTCGACGCCATGGGAAACGGTGATCTCGCTTTATCGCGAACAGGCGCGGGGGCGCCCGCTCGACACGGTTGCGGCCTATGCCGAAGACTTCATGGAGTTTTTGTCGGGCAATCCGGACCTTTTTCCCGCCGAACACCAGGATACGGAATTCTTCAAAGTCGTCGCGGTCGTCTACACGGTGCTCGCCGAAGAGTTTGACTATCAGGTTCAAAAATTTCAGCAGACCCATCGCGGCGGCGTGCGCGATCATATCGCCTCAATCTTTGAGTTTGTGGTCGGGGAAATGCATGCCGATTATCAGCGTTGCCCCGACGACAGTCCGCGCGGCGACCTGCCCTGTTTTCCGAAAGGGATGGCGGAGCAGGTGAGGCGCCGTTATGGCGGTGAGATCGATCAATTGATCGGAAGTCTGCTTGCGTCGTTGCAAAGTGAATATCCGGGGCTTTCCGTCACGGAGGAAACCAAATCCCGTCTTCGGGAAATCGCAGTTTTCGCCGTGGTTAAAGACGCCTTTTTTGAGCATTATACGGGCGTTGTGTTCGCGGGCTTCGGGGCTAAGGAAAAGTTTCCGTCCATGCGGTCTTACCTCGCCTCCAGCGTAGTACTCGGTATTTTGAAGCGAAAACGCGACCGGCAGGCCGACATCGGCGCCGACTCAGGTCCGGTGTTCCAGCCCTTCGCTCAGGACCGGATGATCCGCACCTTCCTGACTGGCATGGACCAGTATCTGCGGATGTTTGTTTATTCCGAAACGCTAAAGCTGTCGCGCGGCCTTGTCGCCGATATTGTCGGGCGCACGCCGAATCTGAACGACGCGCAAAAGAACGCGATTTTCCGCGATTACAGCAATAATAATCTCGCTGCGGCGATCAACGAATTTTTCCGGTCTGTCGATAATTATCAGTATGCGGTGCATACGCGACCGATCCTCAGGGCCATCAATTCGCTTCCCAAAAAAGAACTGGGCGAGACTGCCGCATCGTTGATCAAACTGAATTCCTTTCAGCAGAAAGTCATGCATTCGGTTGAGACAGTTGGCGGGCCGATTGATGTGGCGGTCATCACCCGCAATGGCGGGCTTGAGTGGAAACGCGAGAAGGCGGAGCTTTAGGAGAGGCGCATGAGCGAGCGACTGAAACAGATATGGTCCGGCTTTTCCGATGCGACCGAACGCCAGCTCACCGGGCGCGGCGTCGACAATATCGCGGTGCCGCCCCGCGCTGATTATTCCGCCCATGACGAGGAGCTGTTGCCCGAAGGCTATAGCACCCCGGCGGCGGCGGCGTTTTCGGCCCTGCGCGAAAACCTCGCCAGGAAGGAAAAGAAATTCGGCCGCAAGAAAGAAGCGTCGGCGGCGCTGCCGTCGGAGGCGGAGGATTTTGTTGCCGCGACAGCGTTTTCCGCCGCCGGAGACGACCTGATCCGGGGGCTTCGGGCGACCGCCATGCGCGTGGAGCGGCCAGAGATTGATTACGACGCCTTCCTTTCCTCGAACGAAGGCAAGGCGCATTTCAAGAAACACAAACGCAAAAAGCGTTTCGGTCTCTTTTAGTCGCGGCGCGCCCTCGGCTTATCGCGGGCTGTGATCAGGCTTTGTTGAACCTGCGCCATGGCTTCCCATGTCTCTAACAATGAGACAGGGAGCGATTTCATGATTGTAGCGACGACGGATACAGCGCCAGGGCGCGAAACATCACAGAGCCTGGGCGTGGTTGCGGGCGAGGCGATTTTGGGCGTCAATATTTTCCGTGATCTATTCGCCGGCATCACGGATATTTTGGGCGGCCGGTCGCAAGGCTATCAAAAAGCGCTGCGTGAGGCGCGCGATCATGCGATGCAGGATATGCAGGAAGAGGCGAGACGTCTCGGCGCTGATGCGGTCATCGGCATCGACATCGATTATGAGGCGGTCGACACGCAAAAAGGAGCCATGCTGATGGTTTCGTGCAACGGCACGGCGGTGAAGCTGAAATAGCGGGAATAAAAAAGCGGCCCAAAACGGACCGCTTTTTTCAAAGGGAATGACCGGTTTTATTTATTCGGCAGGCTCAATCACATCTTCGGCGCTATCAACCACCGGCTCTGCTGCCGCTGGCGCAGCCGGTTCCGGGAAAGGAACCGGGTTGGCGGAAAGGGAGCCCAGATAGGCAAGAATGTCCGCCCGCTGCGGATCGCGCGGGAAACGCTGCACCATGGATGTGCCCGGAATATATTCCTGTGAATTTTTCAGATAGGCGTCGAGGCGCTCATAGGTCCAAACCCCGCCCGCATCGGAAAGGGCGTTCGTGTAGTTGAACCCGGCGACGCCGGCGACCTGGCGGCCAACGGTATTCCATAGATTTGGTCCGGTGCCGTTCGCGCCGCCTTCATCAAAGGTGTGGCAGGACGCGCAGATCGCCGCGCGGCGTTCGCCCGCTGAAGCGCTGGCATCGGCCAAAAGCGTTCCGAGGTCTAGTACCGGCGCGGCCTCTTCCGGGCCGGCCGCAACGCCGAGATCGACAACACCGCCATAAGCAAGATGCAGCTCGCCGTCATGGCCGCCATGATGGCCGCCGCCGGTCAGCGCCTTGGTCAATTGGGGAAGGCCGAAAATGAGTAAGAGCGCGGTTAAAGCTGCGCCTGCGATTTTATTGCCGAGAAGTGGGTCTTTCATGAAACGGTCCCGCTTGCGCACGCCCGGGAAATTGGGCGGAAATCCTAATCTATTCGGCGGTTTCTAACGATCTTCAAAAGAGGGCGCAATGCGCCGCCGGGGTAAGCCGGCGCGGCCTTTTCACGCGGGCGCCGCCAGCCCCTCGTTTGCCCTACAGGCGCGCTTTGTGCATAAGCCCTCGCGGATTAGCGCATTGTTGTCGGGAAAACCTATGACGGATCAAAAAGGTCAAGCCGCGCCCACAGGGGGAAGCGTCCAGGTCGCCTATCAGGGCGAGCCCGGCGCCTTTTCGGAGCTTGCCTGCGTTACCTTCGCACCGGGCATGACGCCAGTTCCGTGCGCAACCTTTGAGCGGGCGATTGCGGAAGTCGCGTCTGGACGGGCGGTGCGCGCGATGCTCCCAATTGAAAATTCTCTTGCGGGGCGCGTCTCCGATATTCATCACCTTTTGCCCGACGCAGGGCTTCATATCGTTGCAGAGCATTTCCTGGCCGTTGAGCATCATTTGATGGCGCGCCCCGGCGTACAGCTTTCCGACATCAAGGTGGTTCGCAGCCATGCGATGGCGCTTGGCCAATGCCGCGGCATTCTGGAAGCGCTTGAGGTGCGTCCGGAAGTTTCCGGCGATACGGCCGGCGCAGCGAAATGGCTGGCGGAGCATGGCGAGCCCGGCGACGCAGTGATCGCTTCGGTGCGGGCGGCGGAGATTTACGGACTTAACATCCTGAAAGCCAATGTCGAAGACGAGAAACACAACACCACCCGGTTTCTGGAAATGGCGCGCGAGCCGATGGATGCGGCGCCCGAAGACGGGCCGGTGGTGACGAGTTTTGTTTTCCAGGTGCGCAACATTCCGGCGGCGCTTTACAAGGCGCTTGGCGGTTTTGCCACAAACGGCGTCAACATGACCAAGCTGGAAAGCTATCAACTCGAGGGCTCTTTCAGCGCGACGATGTTTTACGCCGACATTGAAGGCCATCCAAGCGATGCGCCGGTGCGTCTGTCGCTGGAAGAACTTGGATTTTTCTCGTCGTCCCTGACGATTTTAGGTGTCTATAAATCAGCCCGCGCGCGCTAGCGTCTCTCACGCCTGCAATCGCGGAAAAAGCGGTGAATTAAGTCGCCGCTTCGCGCGAGGCCTTCAAGATAAACGGCGCTAGACGCCGCCTGCCCACCGTTCAATCAACTGCCGTGCGATGGTGAATTTCGGCGGCAGAAAAACGCCCTCATACTCGCCGCCGGCGAGCAGCGTGTTGATGCCGGCAAGATCGATCCAGCGCGCTTCTTCGATTTCTTCCTTGTCGAGATTAATTGTTCTGTCTTCCACATCGGCGATAAAGCCCATCATCATCGATGACGGGAACGGCCAGGGTTGTGAGAACTGATACCGAATGTCGGTCAACGTGACGCCGGCTTCCTCGAACAATTCGCGTTTTGCCGCCTCTTCGGGGGTTTCGCCAGCTTCGATAAAGCCGGCGAGCGCCGATAAAAACCCAGGCGGAAAATGTGGGCCGCGTCCCAGCAGGCAAGCGTCTTCATGCACGGCGAGAACAATCGCCACCGGGTCGGACCGCGGAAAATGCTCCGCTTCACAGTGGTTGCAACGCCGTTTTGCGCCGCCAGCAATCATCACGGTTTCGTGGCCGCATTGCGCACAAAAAGGGTGCTTGCGATGCCATTCAAAAAGCCAGCGCGCCTGTCCAATGATGGCGATGTCGTCGCGCGGCAAAATCCCCGCCGCCATGCGAAGCTGCATGTATTCGCCGATTTCGGCGAAGGGGGCGGCTTCCGGCGTTTGCGCCGTCGCGGAAATGTCTGCGCCGAAAAATGCGCGCCCGTGTTTCAGGCCGAGAAAAACCACCGGGGTGTCGGCGGGAAATTCCGAAATGGCTGCAACAGACAGAAATCCCGCCTTGCCGTCCACGATGAGCGGGTCTCCGCGCCATAGGGGAATGACAAGACTGTCCGGGTCCTTGCGCTTTTCAGCAACAAAACCGCTTTGATCTTTTTCGTTGTTGATGCGGAACAGGGGATTGTTCGCGAACCAGTTAGGATTTTCGCCTTGTTTCATAAGAGACGTTTACGGGGCCGCACCGGCCCCGCGCAAGGATCAAGCGCTGCCAGCCCGTGCCGAGCTATCCTTTCAGCGAAAGAATAGCGCCGCGCCGCATCAGCAGGATAACCACCGCAAACACCCAGCTCGCGCAGGCGGCGAAGAAAAGAGCGGAGGAAAACTCAGTGGGCGTCTCGCCGCTCCATTCGGTTGGTGTCGCAATGCCGAGCGGCGTGAAGAGATGGAAAATAATCGCCCCTGTC
>JBCBSY010000130.1:0-5813 GCA_039818925.1 Pseudomonadota bacterium
AGATTTGAAATGTTGAACATTTCAACGAAGTAAGCCGCAAAAAAGGCCAGCACCAGATAATAGCCCATGTCACGCATAGCGGCGGCCATCATTTCAACAATATCGCGATGGTTTTTGATCGTTCCCGCCGCCTGTCCATAGGCGACGCCTGCAAAAATGAACAGGATCATGAAACCGGCGACGAGTGACTGGAAAAAAGGCACCAACGCCTGCGCCGGCAACAGTCCCGGCGTTTCATCAAACAGGGGAACGTCGCCGCCATACATAGAAACGTCCGTAAACGGAATGAGCGCCACCAGATCAACCGTCATCACCAGCCATAAGATGACGACCGCGAGAACGGCCCACCCGGCTTTCCTCAAGCCTTTTTGCTGCTCCGCGGTCAGCGGGGCGTTCGGGTCGTCATCCGGGTCGTCAGAACCAGCGACAGCGCCGCCCGTCCACGGGCCGAGCCGGCGCTCAATTATGACGTCAGTCACAAACCAGATCACCGGCAAAAAGATGAAAGTCATCACCGCAATGAAGTACCAGTTGCCGGCGATATTCATGACCCAGGTCGGGTCCAGGGGCATCACCGCGGCTTCGGTAATACCGAACAGCAACGCGTCAAGCTGACCCGGCAAAAGGTTTGCAGAAAACCCGCCGGAAACGCCGGCGAACGCCGCGGTGATGCCTGCGATCGGATGGCGCCCGGCGGCGGCGAAAATCACCGCCGCAAGCGGGATCAGCACCACATAAGCGGCGTCGGCTGCAAGATTGCCGATCATCGCCGCCAACGCGACGGCAGGCGTCAACAAAAACCGTGGCGCACCACGGACAGCCGCACGCATCGCCGTTCCAAAGAGCCCGGCCCGCTCGGCGACTCCCGCTCCAAGCATCACCACCAACACGTAACCGAGCGGATGAAAGCCGGTGAAAATATCAGGCATGTCGGTCAGGAGATGCTGGATACTTTGCGGCGCGATGGCGCTGGTCGCCATGACGAGGAGCGGATCCCCGGCCGCGTCCTTCTGGGTTGGATGGGGCACCGACCATCCCACGATCGCCGCAATGCTCGATAAGACCACCATCACGATAATCAGATAGAAGAATATAAACGCCGGGTCCGGCAGTTTGTTGCCGGTGCGTTCAATCCACCCAAGAATACCCTTTTGCCCGCTTGCCGCACCCGCGCTGCTCGTCGCCATCACCATATCTCCTTGTTCGGGCGCGGACTTTGCCGACATTTGGCAGGGAGATCAAATTGTCCGTCGGGCCTGGGCGGCGCCCTAGCTTCCACCCCCCGATTCCGCCATGCTGGCTTTATTTAAGATCCGCCAGATGAAGGACACCCTATGCGCCGCTTTCTTCTTCCACTTGCCGCCGCGCTTCTCCCGGCCACAGCACAGGCTGATGACAGCGTATTGGCCGGAATCGACGCCCGTTATGACGAAACTGCATCGGTGGCGCGCCAGCTCTGGGAATGGGCTGAGGTCGGCTACAAAGAAGAACGCTCCAGCGCCCTCCTTCAGAATCGGCTTGAATCGGCAGGTTTTCGCATTGACCGGGGTGTTGCGGATATCCCCACCGCCTTTGTCGCCGAATATGGGCGTGGCGGCCCGGTGGTCGCCATTCTTGCCGAGTTCGACGCCCTGCCCGGCATCAACCAGGACGCCATCGCCACGCGCGCACCGATTGAAGGCAAGAGCGCGGGCCACGCCTGCGGCCATAATCTTTTCGGCGCTGGGTCATTGACCGCCGCGTTGGCGGTCCGCGACTGGCTTGAGCAAAGCGGAACCCCTGGGCGCATCCGGCTTTACGGCACCCCCGCCGAAGAAGGCGGCAGCGGCAAAGTCTATATGGTGCGCGCCGGGCTTTTCGATGATGTGGACATTGCAATTCACTGGCATGGCGATGATGAAAACTCCGCAGCTGCGCGCACCACGCTCGCCAACCGGTCCGCAAAATTCCGCTTTACCGGCGTATCGGCGCACGCGGCCGGCGCGCCCGACAAGGCGCGCTCCGCTCTCGACGGCGTCGAAGCGTTCAATTTGATGGTCAATATGATGCGCGAACATGTGCCTCAGGGATCGCGCATTCACTATGTCATCACGCAAGGCGGTCTTGCGCCGAATGTAGTGCCTGATTTTGCGGAAGTTTTTTATTATGTGCGCCATCCGTACCCGGAGGGCGTCGAAGAAATCTGGGCGCGGGTTGAAGACGCCGCGCGCGGCGCGGCGCTGGGTACAGGAACCGAGGTTGAGTGGGAAGTGATTCACGGCAACAATCCGCTTTTGGTCAACGAAACACTGGCGCAAATGATGGACGAAAAGCTGCGCCAAGTAGGCGGCGTCAACTACACCGCTGCCGAACGCAAATTCGCCGAAAATATCCGCAAGACCCTGGCCGACACCAACACCACGCTGGAAAGCGCGGCCGAGATTCAGCCTTATTCTCGCTCACTCGGTTACGGCTCGACAGATGTCGGCGATGTTTCTTATGCAACACCAACGGTCGGCGTGCGCACCGCCACATGGGCGCCCGGCACATCCGCGCATTCCTGGCAGGCGGTGGCGGCGAGCGGCATGTCGATCGGTTTCAAGGGCGCGCAGGTTGCAGCGAAATCCATGACCCTTGCAGCGATTGAACTTTTCACGAATGAGGAATTGCGCGAAGCGGCGACAGCCGAATTCGAGGCGGCGCGCGGCGACAGTTACGAATACTACTCGCTGCTTGGCGATCGCGACCCGCCGCTTGATTACCGGAACTAAAGATTTGTCGCAATACGAAAAAGGGTGCGCCCGCTGTGCTGCGGGCGCACCCTTTCCTTAGATCCCTAGCCAGCGAAGCAGACTGCGTTTTGCTAGTAATGTTCTGTTGCGTGGTCCGGGACTTCAGGTTCCGTTAGACAGGCTTTAATCGAATCAAAGCTCCCTAATTTGCGGTCGTCCAATGGTTCATCGGTACAAGGAGGGTATTCGTACCTACAAGGAGTATCGAACGATAGAAAGGCGGCGCCGTCAACAAAAACCGACGTTAACCATTTTCACATTTTAAGACTTTGTTAAGAAATTGCAGGTGGCGGCACTAAATCCGCGGGCATTCCGGCGCCGAAAACGTCCATTGATTAAGAGACGCCTAGCTCTTGTCCCCGCCAACCCGTTGCGCCAGCGCGGCGCTCATGAACCGGTCTAGATCACCGCCGAGTACTGCGTCTGGGTCGGTATGCTCGACGCTGGTGCGTGTATCTTTGACAAGCTGATAGGGCTGCAACACGTAGGACCGGATCTGGTGGCCCCAACCAATGTCGGTTTTTGACGCCGCCTGCGCCTGCGCTGCTTCTTCCCGCTTTTGAAGCTCAACCTCATAAAGCCGTGCACGGAGCATATTCCACGCAGTCGCACGATTTTTATGCTGCGAGCGTTCGTTTTGACACTGCACGACAATCCCGGTCGGATTATGCGTGATCCGCACCGCGCTGTCGGTGGTGTTGACGTGCTGGCCGCCGGCGCCAGACGCGCGAAACGTATCGACGCGGCAGTCGCTTTCATTGATCTCCACATCGATGCGCTCATCCACCACTGGATACACCCATACGGAAGCAAACGAAGTATGGCGCCGCGCGTTGGAATCGTAAGGCGAAATGCGCACCAGCCGGTGGACGCCGGATTCGGTCTTCAGCCACCCATAAGCGTTATGGCCTTTGATTTGAACAGTCGCTGATTTGATGCCGGCTTCATCACCGGGCTGTTCTTCGATGACGTCGACCTTATAACCGGTCTGGCCGGCCCAGCGCACATACATGCGCAAGAGCATCGCCGCCCAGTCATTTGACTCGGTGCCGCCGGCGCCCGGATGAATTTCAACAAAGCAATCATTGGCGTCCGCCTCACCGGAAAGCAGTGCTTCAATCTCCGCCTTGTGCGCACGCTCGCGCAAGTCGGCGATCAAGCCTTGCGCTTCATCAAGGCTGGACTCGTCGCTTTCTTCCCAAGCCATTTCCGCAAGACCGGAAAGATCGTCGAGTTCGGTTTGAATTTCTCCGACGGCGTTCATCTGGTTTTCAAGCGCCGTACGTTTTTGCATGAGCGCCTGCGCCGCCTCCGGGTTGTCCCAGAGATTAGGGTCTTCCGCCTTCGCGTTCAGTTCCGCTAGTTCTTTTTCAGCCTTGTCCCAGTCAAAGACGCCTCCTCAGCAGTTCCAGAGACTGCTTGATTTCGTCGGTCAGCGCATCGACTTCAGCGCGCATTGAACATTCTCCCAAAAGCGGCTCAAAGGAAGTGCGCCTGCGCAACTTCCTCAGACGTATATGATGAGGACCGGACTGCTAGTAAAGACCGTTGAGATCTTCCTCGGGCTGCTCGGTGTTTGGCGCAGCGCTCAAGGGATCAAGCGCATAGTCATCTTCCAACGAGCGGCTGTTGTTGATGTCGTCTTCGGCCTTGAAAGCTTCGAGAATGACATTTCTGTCGCTTGCCGAGGCCGGGCGCCCGGTTTCCGCGTTGACCCGCACCAGCCTGACGCCGGAGGGCACGCGAAATGGAATGCCGGCGACATCTTTCAGCGCCTCAACCATGAAGTCAGCGAAGATCGGCGCGGCCACCCGGCCGCCCGCCTCGCCTTGGCCGAGGGTCTGCGGCATATCGAACCCGACATAGACGCCAGCCGCGAGATCCGGCGAGAAGCCCACAAACCACGCATCCTTGTAGTCGTTGGTGGTCCCGGTTTTGCCGGCCAGCGGCTTATCCGTTTTGCCGCCGACCGTGCGGGCGGCGGTGCCGCGATTGACCACCCCCTCCAAAATTGACGTAATTTGATACGCCGTACGCGGATCCATTACTTGCCGGCGTGGATCCGCGAGTTGGGGCTCGGCCTGCTCGCTCCAATAGTCGGCGCTGC
Source organism: Pseudomonadota bacterium (assembly GCA_039818925.1). Lineage (GTDB taxonomy): Bacteria > Pseudomonadota > Alphaproteobacteria > Caulobacterales > Parvularculaceae > Hyphococcus. Next base: position 4,879 of record JBCBSY010000130.1, read on the forward strand.
AGGTGAGACACTGACGTTCATCGCGCTTGTAGATCGTTTTGCCCGAGCGGTCCTGAATCCGGTCAATGATCACCGGGTCGACGCTTTTTCCGCCATTGACGAACACCGAATAACCGGCGGTGATTTTCATCAGCGTGGTCTCGCCAGAACCGAGTGAGATCGCCAATTCCCGCGGCAAGCGATCGGAAAGGTTGAACCGTTCGATGTAGTCCATGATGCGGCCGATGCCGAGATCCTGCGCAAGCCGTGCGGTCATTGTATTCCGGGATTGCTCGATCCCGAGGCGCAATGTCGAAGGTCCATAGAACCGCCCAGAGATATAGTTCCCCGGCTTGTACCAGCTGTCGAGGCTTGGCGCGACGAAGGGCGCGTCCAGCACAATCGAGGACGGCGTGTAACCGCTATCAAGCGCCACGGAATAAACAAACGGCTTAAACGTTGAACCGGGCTGACGTTCGGCCTGCACCGCGCGATTGAACTCCGACATCTGGAACGAAAACCCGCCAACCATGGCGAGAACGCGGCCCGTATGCGGATCAACCGCGATAAGCCCGCCATTCACCGCAGGCGCCTGCCGCAAGGCGTGGGCGTTTTCCGGCGTCGGCCTGGCCGGCGTATCCGACGCCGCTTCTCCGTCGGCCCCTTCGGGCACAGGCAGCGTTTCTTCCGTATAGCGCTCGACATAAACAACATCGCCCGCTGACAATGCATCGCTTGCAGCGGTCAAATCTTCGCCGAGATCATGGTGTCGACGAACTCGAGATTGCCCATCTTCTGGCCGGCGCGCAGGTGCGCACAATGTGGCGCCTGGCTCATGCTCTCCTGGCCGCCCGCGACGACGACGGCACTGTCGCTATTGGCGATCGCCTGCGACCCCATCGCCACGGCCTTAAGGCCCGAACCACACAGCATATTGACGCCATAAGCCGGCGTCT
>JBCBSY010000131.1:0-5785 GCA_039818925.1 Pseudomonadota bacterium
ACGACACAGAAGCCTCCGCCAGCGAAGATGTCGCCCCTGCGAACGATAATACGCCAACAAAATGCGCTCGCCGCCGCGCTCGACGTTTAAACCTCAATCGCGGCTGATAGCTCGCTATGTCGGTTTGTCGACCGCCAGTCATTCCGTTGGCGTATTATCGTTCGCAGGGGCGACATCTTCGCTGGCGGAGGCTTCTGTGTCGTCACCTAGGCCGCTTTCAACACCATAGCGCGTCACGTCATAACCTTTGGCGGCAAGCAGCGCCGGAACTGAAAATTCCCCGCCCGCCAGATGCGCGGCGCCGACCGCGACAAAGCCTTTGCCAGCTTCATTTTTCAGTGCTGCGTCCAGTTCTTCCGCCCAAAGGAGGTTTCGCTCGACAATCAGGCGGTCATAGACTTCCGGCGCCTGCTCGCGCATATCGTCATTCATTTGCACGTCGATGTAATCGACGTCTCCCCGCGCCCAGGCCTTGAACAGGGTCTCAAAAGACTGTTCTTGCTCGTCCCAGTCGCGGACCGTAATGGTCAGCAGTTTTTTTTCTGTCTCTGGATCGAGCCCTGTGAACAACGCCAGTTGTTCCTCGATGGTCTCAAAAAAACGAACTTCCTGACCGCTCAATTTCGCTTCTTTCAAAAGCACGCTGTCAACGCCGGCGCCGGGCTCAAATCCTTTGCTGATGATGAACTGAACGCTCAAGGTCAAAAACGCGTTCCACGGCCGCATCGTGTCTATCGCGGCAAAGGGAAGTTGCAGGCTCGTTGAAATCTCGCGAAGTTTTTTTGCGTCGCCGGCTTCAAGCATGCTGGAAAGCGTGACTTCTGGTGCGTTAAAACCTTGAGTCATCACCACGTTCAGTGTTTTGGGTGCAGCATCTGGTGCATCCGCGTCGACTTCAAAATAAACTGTTTCGGCTTCTTCAAAGGCGGCCTGCAGCGCCGCCGTGCGCCAATCGAGGGCGGGCGGGAGTATGTGAAACGTGCCAAGCAGCACATAATCAGAATCAGCGTCTTGAACGCGCCACATGGCGGGGGTGGCTGTTTCGACCGAAAAGCCCGGCGCCGCATCCTGCATTGCAGCTGAGGGCTGCGCAGTTGCAGCTATCGGCGCCGTAAAACTGGCGGCAAAGCCCATCATAAGAAGCATGCAGTAGCGGACTTTCATGGGAACGCCTTTCAACAACTGAGCGGAAACGAAAACTTGGCATCTTATCTTGCATCTTGATCATGCGCCATCAAGGGGGCAAAATTACGGCTCGGGCAGTCGGCTTCGACCCGTCTTGCCCGGCGCGCGCCAATCGCGTACATCCCCTCTTTGGCCATGTTCGACCGTTTCAGGCGAGCCGGTCCCGTAGCTCAGCTGGATAGAGCGCTGCCCTCCGAAGGCAGAGGCCAGAGGTTCGAATCCTCTCGGGACCGCCAGTTTTCAATACTTTCACTGTCTTGCGTGCCCAACACAGATGTCGACTGGCCGGACCGCATCCGGCTTTTGCATATGTGACAGTCTTGTTTTGATAGAGGTGGCGTTAGCGGCAGACTTTCAATCACAGCCATACAATCAGGAATAGATTTTTTGCACTGGGGATCGCTAATGGCAAATCAGCTGGCTGAATAAGTGCTGAAAAGTTTTCTAAATATCAGTACAGAGATTAAATAACTTAGTCCTTAATAAAAAACCGCCGCGGCGCGTATGCGACACGGCGGCTCGTCTCGAAAGGCCGCATTAAACGGCTTTTAGATTTCCTGCGGAAGTTTTGCCACGCTGCTCAACAAGCTCGTAGTCAACTTTTTGACCTTCCTGCAAATCCGGTAATCCGGCTTCTTTCACAGCAGAAATGTGAACAAACACATCGTTACCGCCGTCGTCGGGGGCGATAAACCCGTAGCCTTTGGTGGCGTTGAACCATTTGACAGCGCCTGTAGCCATTCTTCGATCTCCTATTCATGGCGTCTTTCCCACTGCAAGTCTGCATCGGGGTCTCGGTCGGCAACCATGTCTTGGAATCGTAATTCGCGTCCGTAAAGTCCCGGGGGAGGGAGGGGCCGAGAAGGTCAGTCAAAACAAAGTCGCAACAAAGATTTAGAATACACAGGATTTGTATCGTCAAGGTTGCCAACAATGTGCGCCACGAAATTGTCGCTCGTATTTATCCGCATCTGCGATAGGCGCAGGTGAGAGTTTTAATCAAGTTTCAAACGCCCGCCCGCTTCGTTTGTGATCTCATTTCCGTTTAGGACAGGGACAATATTCGTTTCATTTCTAAGAAATCGGCCATAGCGGCTTCGGTTTACAATACGATTGCCAGTGATAACGAGAGACGCGGCTTCGCCGCCGCGCGACTCGTCAAAATTGAACAGCGTTCCATTGTCGCCGTCCGCCGCTTGAATGAAACTGTTGCCGGTGATCTCGAGAACACCGCCGCGCGTAGCGTCGATGGCGTAGCTGGTCTTGCCGTCGGCGTCATCGAAAGTTGAGCCTTTGACCCGGGTTGTGGTGGCGAGCGATTTTACGTGATGGCCAATGCGGGTGCCGGAAAAGCGGCTGCTGGCGATGTCCAGGGTGTCGCCACTCGCCACATAGATGCCGTGCGAGTAGCCGTCGCCATAGCCATTATCGATAAATGCCGAGCCAATTATCGTGATCACACCTCCATCCTGGCCAGTGGCGAGGATGCCGTTTTCGCTTTCGAAAAAAAGACAATTCACCACAGTCAGATCGAGACCGTCATGGCGAATGCCGGCGCCGTTGAGATCCGGCGCGCGCGCGCCTTCGAATCGGATGTTTTCGACATGAACGGATGCGTCCCGGAGCGGGTTGAGAATGCCCTTTTCGGTCGGGCGGGTTGAGTAAAAGACGACTTCGCCTTCACCCAGCAATCTTACATCGCGCGGCAGTTTCAGATCGGTCAAATCATACCGGCCGGCAGCAATAATGATGGTTTCGCCTTTTGGCGCATCGCTGACAGCAGTGGTTAAGGCGGCGGCGCCCTCTACGTGAATGTCCGCCAGGGCCGGCGTAGAAAGGCTAAGGGCGGCGAGAATGGCGAAGATTTCTTTCATGCCGGGATTATAAGCGAATTTCATGCCGTCTCCAGACCGGCTGAAGCAAGGTTAATGCGCCGTGGTGACGGATGCTGCCTGGCGCAATGCGTCGGCCAGCCGTTGCGGCGGCAGCGCGCCGGCAAAACCGGTGCGTTCATTGACGATAAAAGTCGGCACGCCGCTAACGCCTGCCTGGCGAAATGCGTCCGCTTCGGATTTGACTTCGCGCGCGCTGGCCGCATTTTCCAGATCCTGGCGGGTATTTTCGCGATCGAGGCCGGCTTCGATAGCAAGGCCGATCAGCACGTCATTGTCGCCAATATCCGATCCGTTGTCCCAATAGGCGGCATAGAGCGCGAGCGCGAGGCGTTCCTGCGCGCCGTCGAAATGCGCAAGACGGATCAGCTGGTGGGCTTTCAGTGTGTTTGGCAGATGCGTTGGAATCGACGGATCGAACGCGAAGCCGGCGCCAAGCGCCGCGGCTTTAAGCTGGTGAATCATTTCCGCGCGCTGCGCCTTATCCGGAAACTTTTTTTCGTAATATTCGCGCCGGTCAACACCGGCTTCAGGCGTATCGGGGTTGAGCTGGTAGGCGCGAATGCGGGGCAGGATAACGAAGTCCTGCTTCAGTTTATCCGCGGCGATTTGAAAAGACTTCAATCCGACGTAACACCAGGGGCAAACCGGGTCGGCGACAATATCGACAAGCAGGCGCGGTCGGTCGGACGACGTCACTTCGCAAATCCTTTCAGCCGCGCTGCGGTGTCGGTGATTTGCGGATAGTCCCGGCGTTGCTCCTCGGCGAGCGCGTTTTCAAGCGCCGGGTTTTCTTCGGCCAGACGGTAAAGATCCTTATACGCTGCGATGGCGCCGGGGCTCGCCTCTGCGATGGCTTGTGCTTGCGCCGCGGTTGCTTCGTCCAATGTGTCACAATCCGGAAACGCGGTGTTGGCGAGCCCCCAGCACTCAGCGTCGGCGCCAGAAAATGTCGCGGCGGTGAAAGAAAGCTCGCGCGCTTTTCGGATACCGACAGCGCGGGCGAGGTTTTGACTCATGCCCCAGCTTGGACGCAGTCCCCACTTGGCATGAGTGTCGCCGAATTTCGTATCCGCCGTTGTCAGAATGTAATCAGATTGAAGCGCCATCTCCAGCGCGCCGGTAAAGCAAAACCCGTGAACCTTGGCGATCACCGGCACGCGCGCATGCCGGATAGCATCGACGACGGCAAAGGAAGCGCCATCGAAAAGGTCGTCCACCTTGCCTTCGTGGAAGGTTGCGTTTTGCAGCATTTTCAGATCAACGCCGGCGGAAAAGGCGCGTCCGGCGCCCGACAAGACGATCACTCGAGCCGATGAGGAGGCGGCTTCAAGGGCGTCGATCAAGGCCTTCAATAAGTCCGGCGTGAAAGCGTTGAGCGCCTCCGGCCGGTTTAGCGTCACCTCGGCGACATTATTTTGAACTTCAAATTTGACAAGTGGTTCAGCCATGGCGCTTTCCTTTTCGCCAAGGCATCATAGGCTGATTGACTATGGCTCGGCCAGCATCAGCAACACTTGGCGCCGGTAAAAACAGGAAGGCATCGCAGACATGAAGATTGGCGATATAAGAAAAGCAAAGAGATCGGGTTTGGCGGTTTTTGCGTCGGGAACACTGATAAGCGGGGCGGCGTTCGCTGGCGAAGAGGCGTTTTCAACAGGACCGGTCTTCACAGCGTTCGGGCCGGCCGCCGCGGTCGAAACAGATTTTGACATCCCGCAGGACATGACGCTGCGGACCAGCTTCGACGTCAGCAGAGGCGCCGATGTCGGGTCGCGAAACCGCACGTTTGAATCCGCTGCGCGTTTTATCAATATGCATGTACGAGCCGGCATGTCGCTCGACAAAATGAAACTGGCGATTGTGGTGCACGGTAGCGCCGTTCACGACGTCGCCGTCGCCAGTCATTATGCGGAGGCCGTAGGCGGCGAAAACGCTAATGCCGACCTGATTGATGCGTTAATCGCGAAGGGTGTTCGGATTATCGTCTGTGGACAAAGTGCGGCCTACTATGATGTTGAGAACGCCGAATTATTGCCGGGTGTGGAAATGGCGCTGTCCGCCATGACGGCACATGCGGTGTTGCAACAGCAAGGGTATGCCGTGAATCCGTTTTAGGGTTTTTGTTGCAGAAGCAGCCCTAGGTTTTTCGGCTGCGCCGCACATACCAGACGACGAAAACGACAATCATCAAAGCCGTGAAACCGCTGGCGATGGGGTGCGCCTTAATGAACGTGACCGGGCTGGCGTCAGCTTCAACGCCTTCAAGCAAGTATTCCGGGTTGTACGGATCGGTCGGCGCTGGTTCCTGCATGACGACCTCCTTGGGCACGCTCCTTATTATGGCGGGATTACGAAATACGCGTTTGATTCACGTCAATTCGCTTTTTGCGCTGTACGGTGTTGGCCGGGCAAACCCTGTTTGAATTGACTGTCTCATCAATCAAAGATAAATAACCATAAGGTTATGTATAGGATTGTCATGGCAAAGTCTTCAAAAGACCCCACGGAGCCCATGCGCTTGCGGGCCAGCCAATATGAGGAAGTCGATGAAGGAACGTCTTGCACGCAGACTTCCTTTAAAACGGGCGGAAAGGCTTTCTTCTTCATTGGCGAGCAAGGCGGGCGGTACAAAGCCATGTTCAAGTTGAACGCTTCGAAAGCCGAGGCGATGAAGCTCGCAAAAACGCAACCGGACAATTATCAGG
>JBCBSY010000132.1:0-245 GCA_039818925.1 Pseudomonadota bacterium
CGAACCATTGTTCAAACTTGTCCGGAAGTATGATTTTTCCCATTTGCCAATGCGTTAGCATTCAACTTTCATCACCGCCAGTTTACGCGGCGAACACAATTTGCGTAAAGCGCGCGAATGTGACCAGATATGCGATGGCCGGCGCAAAAGCGGCCGCCAACGAGGGTATGACAATTAAGGGGAAAATCAGTGAAAACTTTCAAAATTGTTGCGGCCGTTGCCATTCCGCTATTCGCTTCTGTCAC
>JBCBSY010000132.1:255-5781 GCA_039818925.1 Pseudomonadota bacterium
CGTTGCCGCGCAGGACTATGAAGCGCTGCAAAGGGCTTCTGTAGAACTCTACAGTGCATGCCTTGAAACCGAAGACACGGGCGCAACAGAATCCGCCTGCGCTTGCCTCGCGGGGTACCTCGGCGGCTCCATGTCAAATCGGGATTTTGATATCATCGGCCGGCTCGGAAAAATCGGCGTCATGATTGAAAACGGCGCCAGTGAAGCAGCGGTGGAAGCGGAGGTCAGTGCGTTTTTCAGCTCCGGCTATACGCAAGTTGACGCCGACAACGCATCCGCGACAATGAATGCCGTCGCCGCAAAGGGCGATATCATCTGCGCTCCATTCACGAACCAGGCGACGTCTTAGCCTATGAAATCTGTCTTCCGCGAATGTGCGGTGTTGACTGGTCACAAAAGGCTTTGATCGATAAACACTTGATCAATGTCTTTCGACGCACTTTTGCACCCGACCGCCAAGGGACTCTATTGTCCGCCGGGGGATTTCTACGTCGATCCGACGGCGCCGGTAGAACGCGCGGTTATCACCCATGGCCATGCCGATCATGCGCGCGCCGGCCATGGCGCGGTGCTGGCGACACCTGAAACCATCGCCATCATGGGCGCGCGCTATGGCGACGATTTCACGGATACGCCGCAATCCGTTCGCTATCGTGACGAGACAAAGGTCAATGGTGTTTGTGTCAAGCTGGTCCCCGCCGGGCATGTGCTTGGCTCCGCCCAGGTCGTGATCGAACAAGACGGCATGCGCATCGTAGTGTCTGGCGATTATAAAAGGCGGCGCGATCCGACCTGCCCGCCTTTTGAGATCGTGCCCTGCGATGTTTTCATCAGTGAGGCCACTTTTGCGCTGCCGGTTTTCGCACATCCCGATACAGGCGCAGAAATTCGCAAGCTGCTCGCTTCGGTCCGCCAGTTTCCCGATCGTACGCACGTGATCGGGGCTTATGCGCTCGGGAAAGCGCAGCGGATTATCTGTCATCTGCGAGAGGAAGGATACGCAGACCCGATTTATATTCACGGCGCGCTTGATGCGCTCTGCAAGCTCTACGAAGCACACGGCGTTGCGCTCGGCCCGCTCTTGCCCGCAACCATCGACGCCAAGGGGGCCAAACAGGATTTCACCGGCAGAATCGTTATCGCCCCGCCATCCGCCATTCAGGACCGCTGGGCGCGGCGTTTTGCCGATCCGCTTCCAGTGTTTGCATCGGGGTGGATGCGCATCCGCCAGCGGGTTCGTCAGCGCGGCGTTGAACTACCGCTGATCATTTCAGATCACGCGGACTGGGGTGAATTAACGCAGACAATAAGCGAAATCGGGCCGAAGGAACTCTGGATCACGCATGGCCGCGAAGACACCCTGTTGCGCTGGGCAGAGCTGAACAACATTACGGCGCGACCCTTGCGCCTTGTTGGCTATGAAGATGAGAATGAGTGATGGAAGCGTTCGCTGCTCTCCTCGACCGGCTGGTTTTATCCCCGCAGCGCAATCGAAAACTGCAACTCATCGCTGATTACTGCGCGGCGACGCCAGATCCCGATCGTGGCTACGCCATCGCCGCCATGACACGCGACCTTGATATTCCGTCAGTGAAACCGGCCATGCTGCGCACATTGATCAGTGAGCGGATGGATGAGGCGCTTTTTCAGCTCTCCTATCACTATGTAGGCGATCTGGCGGAAACAATCTCGCTCGCCTGGCCCGCAAAGCGCGGCGCCAACCGGATCCCCGCGTTATCAGAAGTAGTGGAGACATTGCAGCAGGCAAGCCGCACCGAGGGACCGGCCCAGATCGCAAGCTATCTGGATGCGCTTGATCCGCCAGGCCGCTGGGCGCTGATCAAGTTGGTGACGGGGGGCTTGCGGATTGGCGTTTCCACCCGACTTGCGAAAATCGCGCTCGCCCGTTTCGGCGAAAAAGACATCACTGAAATTGAAGAACTGTGGCATGGGCTTCAGCCGCCCTATGAATCGCTGTTCGCGTGGCTGGAGGGCGCCGCTGAGAAACCCGTCAACGCAATGCGCGCGCCGTTTCGACCCGTGATGCTTGCTCATCCGATAGACGAAGACAAAGACCTGTCGGCCATCACGCCGGGCGACTTCGCAGCGGAATGGAAATGGGACGGCGTGCGGGTTCAGGCGGTGAGCGACAAAGACGAACGCCGGCTCTATTCGCGCACAGGCGACGACATTGGGGCGGCGTTTCCGGATCTCATTGAGGCTATGACGTTTGACGCCGCTATCGATGGCGAATTGCTGATCTTCGATCCGCACAAACCGCCCTACACGGTAATGCCGTTTGGCGACTTGCAACAACGGCTCAATCGAAAAACCGTTTCCAAAAAGATGCTCGGTGCATTCCCGGCCTTTATCCGCGCCTATGATCTGCTGGCGCTCAATGGCGAAGACTTGCGAACCTTGCCGTTTGTCGAGCGGCGAGCGCAGCTCGAAACCTTTCTCACTGATTATTCACCCGTGCGATTCGATCTCTCACCGCTGGTTTCCTACAACCACATTGATCAACTTCAGCAAAAACGAAGCGAGCCGCCGGAAGACGCGATTGAAGGGCTGATGTTGAAGCGTAAAACCGCACCTTATGTGCCTGGTCGCCCCAAAGGCGAATGGTGGAAATGGAAACGCGATCCATATTTGATCGACACGGTAATGATGTACGCCCAGCGCGGGCATGGGCGCCGCTCGAGTTTTTATTCTGACTACACCTTCGGCGTCTGGAAAGAGGATGAAATCGTGCCTGTCGGCAAAGCCTATTTCGGTTTTACCGATGAAGAACTAAAACGGCTCGACAAGTTCGTCCGTGACAACACAACCGATCGCTTTGGACCTGTGCGGCAAGTCAGATTCGGTCGCGAAGAAGGGCTGGTGTTGGAGATCGCTTTTGAGGGGCTGAATCGGTCTAAGCGACACAAATCCGGCGTGGCTATGCGGTTCCCGCGCATTCATCGGATCCGCTGGGACAAACCGGCGCGCGAGGCGGATGAGCTGGCGACTCTCGAAGCGATGTTGCCGCCCGAATAGTCGGGCTTCAGCTTGGGGATTAGAATAATTCCGGGCGCAAGACCTCAACCGTCGAAACGCTGAGAACGCCAATCTGCTCATCAACCAGCTTGTGCAGGCTTATCAGCGCCTTGTTGATTTTCTCTTCGTCGCTGATCGAAATGACAATAACCATATCCTGAGCGGTCGACAGATCGCCGCCCCGACGCCAGCGCTGCCCGCCGCCATAGCCGGCCATCGCGCTGATCACAGTATAGCCGGTCATGCCGGCCTCTTCGAGGATGGTCGATGCGCGGCGCAACGCCATCCGCTCGATAATCAATTCAAGTCGTTTCTTGGCATGCATGAGCGTGGCTCCTTAACCGGCGATCCATTGCGCAATGATGATGTAAAGCGGAATGCCCAGCGTGAGGTTGAACGGAAACGTCACCCCAAGAGATAAGGTGAGATAGATAGAGGGTTTCGCCTCCGGCAGGGCAAGACGCATGGCGGCGGGAACAGCAATGTAGGATGCGGACGCCGCCAGCGTAATCAACAGGGCCGCATCGCCTGCAGGCAGGCCGAGAAGAATACAGAACACGCTTGCGAAGGCGCCGGAAATCAAGGGCATATAAATGCCAAAGGCGATGGTTGCCGGCTGCAATGCGCGCCAACCATGGCGAAGGCCGCGCCCCGCAGACAAACCCATATCCAACAGGAAGAGCGCCAATACGCCCTGGAGCGGCGTGATGAAGACATTCTCCACTTGCGCTTTGCCGGTATCGCCAGTGATCCAGCCAATAATCAGCGCGCCAACCAGCACGACCACAGAGGCGTTGAGCGCGACCTCGCGAAAGGTCTCTCCCGGGCTGCCGCCGGCCGCTTTCTTCCGCTTACGGTTGGCAAGCAGCAATGCGGTAACGATGGCTGGTGTTTCCATGAGCGCTGCAACCGCAACGAGATAGCCGGAACTGTCGAGGCCGGACAGGTCAATCGCCTGCGACGCTGCAACAAAAGTAACGATTGAAATTGATCCATAATGCGCCGCCGTCGCCGCAGCATCTATCCGCTCTAGCCTCGTCGTCGCGCGCAGAAGCGCAAAGGCGATAACGGGCAAAAGGAAGGAAAGGAATATGCCAGCGCCCATAACCCCCAACACCGTCGCGTTGAGCCCGCTATTGGCCATTTCAAAGCCGCCCTTTAGGCCAATCGCCATCATCAGGTAGATTGCAAGACCCTTCGACACCGCTTCCGGTATAGTCATGTCAGATCGCGCTAACGCGGCCGCTAGACCGAGGGCAAAAAACAAAACAACCGGCGATAAAAGGGTGGCGAGCGCAATATCCAAAGCCATGTGTTAGTTCTCTTCTTTTTTATCCGCCACAAACACGCTTGGAGGGTGAAAAACCTGGCCCTCGTAAAGCAATATGTGATCAATTAGAATCAAAACCTGAATCGGATTGCCTTTCCAAGTCCGCTATCGTGCATAATGCTCATGAACCGGAATAAAGGCGTTCGCCCGCTCATCATAGGCGTGAACCTCCCCGGTCTTGATATCGTAGACCCAGCCATGAAGCTCCAACCCTCCCTCTTTAAGGCGAGCCGCGACCGCTGGGTGGGTTTTGACATGATCAAGCTGCAACATTACGTTTTTCTGCAGCAACAGCGCCATGCGTTCTTCATGAGATACTTCCGGGCCCAGGGCTTTCACCGCTTTCACCGCCGGCTCGGCGTAGTCGAGCCAATCGCGAACATGCGGCAGCCCCTCAAGGTTGGCCGGATTCATGGCGCCGTTCATGGCGCCGCATTCGGTATGACCGCAAATCACAATATGCGGCACACGCAGCGCTGCTACCGCATACTCGATGGAGGCCGTCATCGCGCCCGGGTGTTCCATATGCGGCGGAACGATATTGCCAGCATTGCGGCAGATGAAAAGGTCGCCAGGGCTGGACTGAGTTAGCGCCGCCACCTCAATGCGCGCATCCGAACACGTAATGAACAACGCTTCGGGCGCATGCGTCTGACAGATTTTTTCATAAAACTGTTTCTTATGAGGGTAGACTTCGCTTTGAAAGCGCACGACCCCGGCCGCAAATCGTGGCATAGGCCCTCCGTAATACGCGTACTGTTCGAATGGCTGGACACGACGCCGCGAACAAGCGTCGCATCCCAATTTGCCGCCTTCGAAAAACCTAGAGGTTTTGCGCGGCGACCATGGCAAACAGCATCGGCACTGACAGAACTGTATTCGTTCTTGAGAACAACATTGCCGTGCGGGCAGAGGCGGCTTTCGCGTCCGGTGCAATATCCGGATATTTGTTGTCGATATTGAGCGCTTTTTGTTGGTTCGGCCAGATAACAAACCAGACGTTGAACCACATGATAGTTCCCAGCCACATGCCGATCCCGATCAGCACGTGATTGCGTACAAAACCCTCCGCCAGGCCGAATGTCAGTGCATTGACGATATAGCCGTTGAGCGCCCCCAGAATAAGACCGGTGACAATGGTCGCCATCGCCCCCCAGCGA
>JBCBSY010000133.1:0-5767 GCA_039818925.1 Pseudomonadota bacterium
GTATCATGTACGAAAAACTTGCATCTTTCGCACAAACCGGCGGGCTCATCCTGTTCATCATCGCCTTTGTTCTGGTGCTGATCTACGCGCTCGCCCCGGCCAACCGGCAACGTTTCGAACGGGCGCGGCGAATACCGCTCGACGATGAGGATGACAACAATGGCAGATAAGGAAATCGACGAGCCAACCGGTATTGAAACCACTGGTCATACCTGGGACGGGATCAAGGAATTGAACAACCCGCTCCCGCGCTGGTGGCTGATTGTCTTTTACGTCACCGTGATCTGGTCGATTGGCTATTGGGTCTTGATGCCCGCATGGCCCGGCATAACCGGTTACACCAAGGGCATTCGGGAGCATTCGGAGCGCGAAAACGTTACGCGCGCCATTGAAGCGCTTGATGAGAATCGCGCCGATGCAACGCGCCGGCTTCTCGCCGCTGAGAATATGGAAGCGATTGAAAACGATCCTGACCTTCAGGCCTTTGCGCTCGCGGCGGGGGAGTCGCTCTTTGGCGACAATTGTGCGACCTGCCACGGCGCGGGCGGACAAGGATTTCCGGGCTACCCCAATCTCAATGATGATGCATGGCTCTGGGGCGGCACGCTTGATAACATTCGTCAGACGCTGCGCGTTGGTATTCGCTCCGATCACCCGAACACGCATCTTTCGCTGATGCAGGCTTATGGCGCCGATGGTATTTTGCAGGCAGAGGAGATCGATAACTTGGTAGAGTATGTTCTGGCGCTTTCGGGGCAGGCGCACGATGCGGCGAAAGCTGCTGCAGCCACCACGACGTTCCAAGAGCAGTGTGTTGCTTGCCATGGCGCGCAAGGGCTTGGCGAGCCGCTGCTTGGCGCGCCAAACCTCACCGATCCGATCTGGCTTTACGGGGGAGACCGCGTGACCCTTCGCGAAACACTGTGGGACGGCCGCGCCGGCGTTATGCCGGCTTGGGAGCCGCGCCTCAGTGAGGAAGAAATTCTGGCGCTCGCGGTTTATGTCCATTCGCTCGGGGGCGGCGAGTAACCGTCCGAAGGTGTAGACATGTCAGTAAACGATGCGACGTCACCTGCGGAGTTGACCGGCGGCGTTGAGCGTCATGATGTCGAAGCAGTCAATGCGGCGACGCGCCGGTCCTTGTACAAGGCGCGCGAACCGATTCATCCAAAGCGGGTGCGGGGGACATTTCGCCGGCTGAAATGGATCGTGATGGCGTTGACGCTCGGCGTCTATTATCTCGTTCCGTGGATACGCTGGCCCCGGGGGCCGGGGGAACCGGATCAGGCGGTGCTGGTCGATTTTGCCGGACGCCGGTTTTATTTTTTCTTCATCGAAATCTGGCCGGACCAGCTCTACTTCCTGACCGGGCTGTTGATCATGGCGGCGCTGGGGTTGTTTCTGGCGACGGCGCTCTTTGGACGAATCTGGTGCGGCTATACCTGTCCGCAGACGGTCTGGACTGATCTTTATGTCGCTGTTGAGCGATTTATCGAAGGCGACCGCAATGCGCGCCTGAAACTGATGAAGGCGCCATGGTCATTCGACAAGATTCGCAAGCGGGTGTCCAAACACGCCATCTGGATCCTGATCGGCATGGCGACGGGCGGCGCCTGGATTTTTTACTTCCATGACGCCCCGAGCATTGCGCGCGACTTCCTGCGCGGCGAGGCGCCGTTTACCGCCTATTTCTTTTTCAGCCTGTTGACGCTGACCACTTATATTTTCGCCGGATCCATGCGCGAACAGGTCTGCACCTATATGTGCCCATGGCCGCGTATTCAGGCGGCGCTCACAGACGAAGAAACCCTACAGGTTACTTATAAATACGACCGCGGCGAGCCACGCGGCCCCCACAAAAAAGGCGACAGCTGGGAAGGCCGGGGCGATTGTGTTTCGTGTAAAGCTTGCGTCGTCGCCTGTCCGATGGGGATCGACATTCGCGACGGCGCCCAGCTTGAATGCATCAACTGCGCGCTTTGCATCGACGCCTGTAACGACATCATGGAAAAAGTCGGCCGGCCGCAGGGCCTCATCGCCTATGATACGGACGCCAACATTGCGCGGCGGGAGGCCGGCAAAACGCCGGCAATGAATCTTTTACGTCCGCGAACCATGCTTTATGCAGGGGTGCTGGCGGTTGTCAGTGTTTTGATGGTCTTCGGTCTGTCGACGCAGGACACCATGGTCGTGAACGTCCTGCGCGACCGAACGCCGCCCTATGTGCTGCTTTCAGACGGTTCCGTGCGAAACGCCTATACGGTGAAAATCGTTAATCGTGAGAATTATACGCGCGATCTGACGATTACGCTTGAAGGGCCGGATGCGATGACGGTCGGCGCTGTGGGCGAATCTGTAGACGGCAATCAACTCACCATTGCCGCACCGGGTGACGCGGTGCGGTCCGTTCGTGTGTTTGCAACCTTGCCAAAGGATGCGCTGCCGCAGGCGTCAACGCCTGTCGCTTTTCGTGTGACTGATCCGGCGACCGGTGAGGAATTGGATAATCCGACGGTATTTATGGCCGGGAGGGAGTGATGGCGGAACAGGGAAAACTAACAGGCAAGCATGTCTTGTTGATGGTCATTGCGTTTTTTGGCGTGATTATTATCGCCAACTTCTTCTTTATCTCCGCTGCGGTAAACAGCTTTCCGGGCGTTACCGACGACCAGGCTTATCAACGGGGCCTGGAATACAATCAGCAAATTGCCGCGCGCGAAGAACAGGCGGCGCTTGGCTGGCGCGCGGCGGTTAATGAAGTCACCCGTAAAGGCGAGAACGGTATAATCGTCATGCGCATCACAAACGCGGCGGGGCAGGCGTTGTCCGATCTTTCTATTGAAGGATCGCTTGAGCGGCCGACCAACCGCAAAGGTGATCAGCCCGTTGTCTTCAATTATGCAGGCGGCGGCTTATATAAAGCGGAGATTGTCGCGTTTGCGCCGGGCGCTTGGGTCCTAACAGCGCAGGCGAGAAACAGTCGCGGCGACGCGTTCGACATTGAAGCGAGGGTTATCGCGCCATGAGCGTGAGCGATACTCTGGAAGTCGGGCCCGGCTGCCCCAGCGGGCTTGAACCGGCGGCGGACGCCGGCGTGATCGACCCGGCGCCGTTTGTGCGGCGCTTGCGTGACGGCGCGGCGCAGCTTGAGCTTTCGATTTACGGCGCCAAATGCGGCGGATGCATTTCCAAAATTGAAGGCGGCCTCTCCAAATTGCCGGGCGTGGAAAATGCGCGGCTCAACCTTTCAACAGGAAAGCTGGCGGTGTCTTGGCGTGGGGAGATCATAAAGCCGCGCGATATCGCGCAGACAATTTCCGATCTCGGTTATCGTGCGGCGCCGTTCGATCCTCAAGCGGCGGAAAGGGAACAGGACGAAGAAGGCAAGTTCCTCTTGCGCTGTATGGCCGTTGCCGGTTTCGCCATGGCCAATGTCATGCTGCTGTCTGTTGCAGTCTGGGCGGGCCTCGATGGCGAGATGGGGCCGGGAACCCGGATGATGATGCATTGGATTTCCGGGACGATTGCGATCCCGGCGGCGCTCTTTGCGGGACGGCCGTTTTTTCGCTCCGCATGGAGTGCGCTGAAAAACGGCAAAGCGAATATGGATGTGCCGATTTCGCTGGCGGTGTTCCTGGCGCTCGGCATCAGCATTTATGAAACGCTCAATCATGGTCGCCATGCTTATTTTGATGCGGCGGTGATGCTGTTGTTTTTTCTTTTGATCGGCCGCTGGCTCGATCACCGGTTGCGCGCGCGCGCAAGGGAAGCGGCGCAAAGCCTGCTGGCGTTGCAGGCGACGACGGCGAGCCGGTTTACGGCTAACGGACTGCTCGAAGCTGTTTCGGCGAAGGATATTGCGCCTGGCGATCGTCTCTTGTTGTCGCCCGGCGATCGTGCGCCTGTAAACGGCGTTGTCGAGAGCGGCGCTTCTGAGGTTGATGTATCGCTTGTCACCGGCGAAAGCGCGCCGGAGAAAATGAACGCTGGCGATACGCTCTATTCCGGCGTCCTCAATTTGTCGTCGCGGCTGATCATGCGCGCCACAGCGCGCGCTGAGGATTCCCTGATTGCAGACTTGACCCGCCTTATCGAGACAGGCGAGCAGGGCAAGAGCAAATATGTGCGGCTGGCCGATCGCGCTGCGGCGCTTTATGTTCCGGTCGTTCACACACTTGCGTTGGCGACGTTGCTCGGCTGGCTTTTCATTGGCGACGCCACATTGCGTGTTGCTGTGATGAATGCGGTTGCGGTTTTGATCATCACTTGTCCTTGCGCGCTCGGCCTTGCGGCGCCGGCGGTGCAGGTTGTCGCCACCGGCCGCTTGTTCAAGGAAGGCGTGCTTGTGAAATCGGGCGACGCTCTTGAGCGCCTGGCGGAAGTGGATGCAATTGTTTTTGACAAGACCGGAACATTAACGCTCGGCCGAATGCGCCTCGCCAATTTGGACGACATTTCCCATGAGATACTGATGCAGGCGGCGTCCCTGGCGCGGGCGAGTCGCCATCCGCTGGCGCGGGCGGTGGTTGCCGCCGCCGGCGCGGGTCAGCTGGCTGAGGATGTTCACGACGCACCCGGCTATGGCGTGGAGGGCGTTATCGACGGCGAGAAAGCCCGCTTTGGCCGAGCAGATTGGGTTGGCGTGAAAAGCGACGGCGCCAATGCCGCCAGTGAAGCGTGGTTCAAGAGAGGCGACGACGCGGCCGTGCGTTTTGAATTTGCAGACAGCCTGCGCACGGATACGGCGGAAACCATCGCCGCCCTTCAGTCCGAAGGCGTTGTTTCTGAGATGCTGACGGGCGATCGCCCGGCGCCGGCGGCACGCATTGCAGAGCGCGCCGGCCTGTCTGCATGGCGCGCGAATATGACGCCAACGGACAAAATTGCGCGGTTAACGGCGCTTCGTGATAAGGGCGTCAAGGCGGCAATGGTTGGCGACGGCCTCAATGATGCGCCGGCCCTTGCGGCGGCGCACGCTTCCCTCTCGCCCGGGACGGCGGCGGATGCAAGTCAGGCGGCGGCGGATTTTGTCTTTCAAGGCGACAGTCTTGCGCCGGTCCTAACGGCGTTCGAAGTTTCGAAAAAAGCACGCGCCCGGGTTTTAGAAAATTTCAAGTTTGCGGCGTTTTACAATATCTGTGCAATTCCGCTGGCGGTGTTCGGGTTCGTGACGCCCTTGATCGCCGCGCTGGCAATGTCCGGGTCTTCGGTAATCGTGATCGCAAACGCTTTGCGATTGAAAACCGGAAACGCATCCTCATGAGTGCGCTTCTCTACCTTATCCCGATTGCGCTTTTCATGGGCGGTCTTGGTCTGGCGGCGTTCATCTGGACTGTGAAATCCGGTCAGTATGATGACATGGAGGGCGCCGCCCGGCGCATCCTGCTCGATGACGACGAAGACGAGGACCCGCCGCTAGAGCATAGGTGACGATGCGCCAGCTATCGCGAGAGCAGGCTTGCAATTTTCTCGGCGGTACGCTCTGAATTCGAGATGCCATTGACGGGCGGGCGCCCGAAATACCCTTTCACACCGGCATGAATGATGCTGTCGAGGCGATGCAGCTGAATGCGGCCTTCTCGTTTGGCTGTGTTCCAGGTTGAATAGCTTAATAGCGGCCAGCGTTCGGGAAAAAGGATTGCGCCCAGGCGCTGAATGTTGTCGCCATCGCCAGCAATGTGATGAAGCTTTCGAACGAAGGCGAGACCGGGGTCTGAGGCGACGACGCCTCCTATCGAAATAACATCGACCGGCGCGCGCAATCGTT
>JBCBSY010000134.1:0-5760 GCA_039818925.1 Pseudomonadota bacterium
CTCGCCGAGATCAGCGAGAGCAAAAGGGTCGCAGATATCAGCTATGAAGAGTTCTTTGGCGCCGCGCCGCAAGCCGCCCTCCCCCGTCCGGCGTTTCAAGATCTCGGGATTGAAACCCGAAACGAGGTTGTTGCGAATGCGCTTGAACACAATCCTGAAATCGCCGCCGCACAAGCGCGAGCCGATGCGCGTCAGGCGGACTTCAAAGCATCGAAAGCCGCGCGCCTGCCGGAAGTGCGCCTTTCCGTCGATGCAGTAAAATACGATGTCTTTGAAACAGGTGATGACTTTGACGTCCGTGCCGGCCTCAATGTCAGTTACAACATCTTTGGCGGCGGCGCGCGTGCAGCGGATATCGCCGCTGCAAAGTCACGCGCGCGCCGTGAAACATTTAACGAAGAGCAGGTTCGCCAAACCGTATCGCGCGAAGCAGCGATGGCGTTTGAGCGCCTGCAAGGCGCCAATGATCGGCTGTCAGCGCTTGGCGATGCGTTGATCGCTCACGACACGACGCGTGAACTCGTACTAGAGCGCTACAAGCTTTCGCGGGGCGATCTCATCGATGTCCTGCAAGCGGAGAATGATTATTTCGAAGCCGGTGTTGCTTATGTCATCGCTCTTTCCGGGCGTGATATGGCGAGCTATGCGTTAATGGAGCATACCGGCGAATTGTTGCAGTTGTTCTCTCCCCAGATTGAGTATGAGAACGCCACAACGGGGCACGCCCGATGAGCAAGCGTTCGTTTCTAAAAGATATCATTCCGACGCGGCATTGGCTTTTTGGTCCGCTGCGCGACAACGCCAAAATTTACAGTCAGACCATTCTCGCGGCGGCGATTGTCAATCTGCTTGGGTTGGTGTCTTCGTTTTTTATTATGACGGTTTATGACCGCGTGCTGCCAAACCAGGCTATTGAATCGCTAATCGCTCTGACCATTGGCGTCATCATCGCACATGTCTTTGACTTTCTTCTGAAGTCACTTCGAGGCTACTTTATCGACATTGCCGGCCAGCGGCTGGATGCTACGGTCGGATCGAGCGTTTTTGACAACCTCATGTCCATGCGTCTCGATGCCCGGCGCGGCGCTAGCGGCGCAATCGCAGGGCTTGTCCGGGAGTTTGAAAATCTACGCGACTTTTTCTCGTCCGCCACTTTGGTTGCGATTGTCGATCTTCCCTTCATTTTTCTTTTTATTGGAACGATTGCGCTTATTGGAGGTCCAATTGCGCTTGTTCCGCTGATCGGTGTACTGATCGCAATCGGGTCCGGCATTATCATCCAGCCCCTGATTATGAAGCGTACGCAAGAAGCAATGGCGGAAGGCCACCACAAGAACGCGGTCCTGATTGAAACGCTCGGCGGGCTTGAAACCATCAAGAGCGTAAAGGCAGACGGATTGATGCGTGCACGCTGGCGCACCGGCGTCACGCGTCAGGCGAAAATTTCTGCCATTGGCCGCTTCCTCAACCAGTTTGCTGTTAATGCATCGGGATTTGCACAACAGGCGAGCCAGGTCGGCGTTGTGGTCATCGGTGTTTTTCTTGTTGGCGCCAATGAAATCACAACCGGCGCGCTCATCGCCAGCGTAATTCTGACCGGCCGCGCAATGGCGCCGCTGGGCCAGGTCGCTTCGCTCTTAAGCCGGGTCAATGGCGCGTTTGCGTCCTACAAGTCGCTGAATGACCTCATGACAGCGCAAAGCGAAACAGAGCAAGGGCGCGAATATCTGGCGCGCCCAAAGCTAAAGGGCAAAATCGAATTTCGCGACGTAAATTTCTCCTATCCGGGTGAAACCAATCGCGCGCTGGATGACGTCTCTTTCTCCATCGAACCGGGTGAGAGAGTGGCGATCCTTGGCAAAAACGGTTCCGGGAAAAGCACCATCGTTCGACAGATTACCGGCGTTTATCAGCCTACAGAGGGGTCCGTGCTAGTCGACGACACGGATGTGCGGCAACTGCGTCCATCAGATCTGCGCGCGAATATCGGTGCAGTCCTGCAGGATGTCTGTCTTTTCTCGGGCAGTGTCCGCGAAAACATCGCGCTCGGTCTCGATCATATTTCCGATGAAGACATCCTGGACGCCGCGAAAACGGCTGGCGTCCATGATTTCGTTGGCGCGACCGCTGGCGGTTACGACCAGCGCCTGGCGGAGCGCGGCGAAGGTCTTTCCGGCGGGCAACGCCAGGCCATTGCGCTTGCGCGTGCGCTCGCACCAAAACCATCAATCCTGTTGCTGGACGAACCGTCGAGCGCGCTCGATGCGCAGGCCGAAGCGACTTTGATTGCGCGGCTGGAGGCGGCGATTCACGGGCGCACGTTGCTGATTGTCACCCACCGCATGTCTATGGTGCGCCTGGTGGATCGTATTATCGTTCTCGACCGTGGGCGCGTTCTGGTCGATGGGCCACGCGACACGGTGATGCGCGCGATGGCCTCCGCACGGCAACTGAAAACAAAACGCATTACTGCTGAAGGCGGCCCGAAACTCGTCTCCAGCACACAGGCGGCGTAACTGATGACAGGTCAAGATATCACCCCAGCATCGCCGGACGAGGCCATGCCAATCGAGCCGGCAAAGGCCGCGCAGTATCTGCTATACCTGATTGCTGGTCTGATCGTCATTACGCTGACCTGGGCGTCGCTTGCGAAGCTTGACCGCGTCACCCGCGGACAGGGCTGGGTCGTAACATCAAACCAATTGCAGGAGCTCCAATATCTCGAAGGTGGGATTGTAAAAGAAATTCTCGTCTCCGCCGGTGACCGGGTCGCTGCGGGAGATGTTCTGGTGAAGCTCGACCCTACACAGATGAATGTCGCTTTTGCTCAAGGCCAGGAAGGCTACAACGTCTTGGCGGCGAAAATTGCGCGACTTGAGGCGGAAGCTGCATTGGCGCCGCTACGTTTTCCGGATGTGCTTATCGCTGCGGCGCCGCGAGTGACGGCCAATGAACGCCAGCTCTATGAAGCGCGTTCAGCCGAGCTCAACGCCTCGATCGGTATCGAAGAAAAAAAGCTCGACCAGCGCAAACGCGCGCTGGATGACGCGCGCGTGGCGCTCGAAACCGCCAGGGAAGCATCCACCCTCGCGGCCGAGGAACACCGTATCATGCAACGCCTGGTGAGCCGTGGCATAGAACCGCAAGTTGAGCTGTTGCGCGCGCGCCAGCGTGACGCTGCGTCAAAGGGCGAAATGCAGCGCGCGGAAATCGCCGTCAGCCGCATTGAGCTTGAAATCGGTGAGGCTGAAGGCGAGATCGAACGCATTCGAAAAACGTTCTCGGCCGAAGCGGTGAATGAACTGAATCAGGCCAAGATAGAACTGGAAGAACTGAAGGGCGAGCTACCCGCGCTTCAGGACAAGGTGTCGCGAACGGATGTGCGTGCGCCCGTCGCCGGTGTTGTTAATCGCGTCCTTGTGTCAACTATCGGCGGCGTGGTGGCGCCGGGCGAAACTATTGTTGAACTGGTGCCCAGCGAGGACAGCCTGTTGATTGAAGCGAAGATCAAACCTGCGGATATTGGATTTTTACGGATCGGTCAGGAAGCACGCGTTTCGATCACTGCTTATGATTCATCGGTTTACGGGTCGATCGACGGCGTTATCGAAACGATCAGCCCTGACGCGATTGAGGAAGAAAAGACAGGCGAACGGTTTTACAATATCACTGTGCGCACGACGGCTGAAGCGCTCAACAGCGCTCAGGGCGATCTGAAGATTCTTCCCGGCATGGCGGCGGAGGTTGCGATCCTGAACGGCAAGCGCTCGGTTCTCGCCTACATCATCAAACCGATGTCTTCCGTAAGCGGAAAAGCACTGCGGGATAAGTAGTTCTAGTTCGCTGCATAACGCTGGAAATACACCAACGTTTCATCGTAAGGCTTCGAATCTGCCGTTCGCCAGTCATGAACGCTGTCACTGTTCAGCAATTCGCCTTCCGGCGATAGAATCAAGATCGTTGGTGTTCCGTACAGCTCCATGATTCCAAAGCGCTGCGGTACATCGAGGTTGCGGTCGCGATACCCGACATCCACCCAAACAAGCTCGTAGCCGTCGGCAATCACGGCGGCGAGTTCCGGCTCGTTGAATTTTGCCGCCAGCCCACGGCTGTCATGACACCAATTCCCGCCAAGCACGAGCAAAACATTTCGGCCACTGACTTTAGCGCCCTGAAGTGCAATGTCGACATCCATCATGGCGTTACGCGTTGCGTCAAACGGGCGAGGATCATCGTCATGATGGCGGTCATCATTTTTCTTTTCGTCATGACCTTCATCGCCGCCGGGAACCGCGACCCCAACCGCCGCACCCGTAACGCCAGCTGTTGTTTTTACGGCTGTCTTTGTCACACCCGCAGCGGCTCCAACGGTTGTTGTTACCGCAGAAACACACCCCGCTACGATTGTGAGGACGAAAACACCGAGTATCGTTTTGAACTGCATATCAAACTCACTTATGTCATTTTGGGTAAGCTCAAGCCATCGCCGATTCAAATCTGTGACCCAGAAAAATACGTCGCTAGTCGTTGCGCGGCCTCTTCCAAAATAGATTGTTTTTTACAAAAACAGAAACGCGCGTAGCTTCGCGGCGCAGATGATTGCGATGGATGATAAAAAGCGGAAATTGGCACAGCGGCGACTTTCGCTTTTTCCGTAATTTCACGACAGAACGCATCGTCGTCGTCACGTCCCACGGACCGAATATCAACGGTTATAAAATAGGTTCCATCGCAAGGCAAAACATCAAACCCCGCCCGCTCAAGCCCCGCCGCCATATGGTCGCGCTTGTCCTGCATGTCACGACGAAACGCGGCGTAATACGCGTCGCCAAGCGCCAGGCCCACGGCTGTCGCCTTCTGTAGAGCACCAGGCGACGTATAGGAGAGGTGTTGATGCGCCTTCATGACGGCCGTGATTAGGGCTTCAGGCCCGGTGACATATCCGATCCGAAAGCCGGTCAAGGAAAATGTCTTGCCAGCGGAGCCGATGCGTATCGTGCGCTCAAACATGTCTGGCAACGTCATCAAAGGGATATGCGCCTGACCATCAAAAATGAGATGCTCGTAAACCTCGTCACAGACCACGATGAGGTCGTGACGACGAGCCGCGTCAGCAACAATTTCCAACTCTGCATGCGTCATCACCTTGCCAAGCGGGTTATGGGGCGTGTTGATCACAATGACTTTGGTGTTTGCGGTGATCGCCGCCTCTAGCGCAGAGGCGTCCAGGCGCCATGCCGGCGGCTGCAGGTCGACAACTCGCAGGCGCGCCCCTGTCGCCTCAACTTGCGGCGCATAGCATTCGTAAAACGGCGCCAGCAAAACGGCCTCATCGCCTGGCTGCAAAAATCCGAGAAACGCCGCAGCCAGGCCTTCTGTGGCGCCCGAAACAATAAGCGTCTCTGTCATAGGGTTGATGTCGAGATCGTAAAATCGCTTGTTGTCGCGCGCCACCGCCTCGCGCAATTCAGGTAGTCCTTCAACCGGCGCATATTGATTGGGCCCCGCGATGACTGCCTGCGCCGCTGTCTCCAGGATAACGGCAGGACCGTCCTCATCCGGGAAGCCTTGCCCAAGATTGATAGCGCCATGTTGATGCGCCAGCCGCGACATGGTGGGAAAAATTGATTGCGGACGATCGGCGAAAACCGGGTTGAATGTCGCTGTCATTTTTTCTCGTGAAACTCGGCGGCCAGATCCGCTTCCGCCGCCAGATGACCAAATGCTGCTGAAGGCCCGCGCCCGACAATTTCTTCGAGC
>JBCBSY010000135.1:0-5751 GCA_039818925.1 Pseudomonadota bacterium
ACCAGCGCCCGTTCATTCGAGGAGATACGGCCAGGGGGAAGGACGACGATGTCGGTGAGCTTGCGGACCATCAGGGTGCGCACGCTCGGCCCGGACGCGGACAAGGGCGTTAGCAGGGCGCCCGCATCCGGCGCGGCGCCGGTCCGGGTCTCGTCAGTAGCGTCAAAATCACTCATCTTGGCTGTTTCTCGCCCTCTTTCGGGGCCACGCGGGGGCCCGCAAAGCGTTGTAACCGGAACACCGTTAACGGGGGATTTCACTTTCGGGCCGGTTTTAAGAGAGACCTCACGGCCCCGGGGTGTTAGGGTTTGCGGCGTAGTTTCAAGGAAGTCGTGATCTCATGACCCCAACTGACCGCCGCTATTTCCGCCCTCGCCTCATTCATTACGCCGCCATAACGGCGCTGCTGGCCGCTAGCTGCACAACAAGCGCCGATCTCCAGGCGTTGCGCGAAGCGCCGGGCTTCCCCGCGGGATATGGCGATGGGTGTTCAACTGCGACGGAAGAAGACAAAAGCTTCTCCACCAAAACGACGCGGGACGCCAATGCGTTTGAAAACGATGAAGCCTATCGGGCGGGCTGGCGCCAGGGCTATCTCGAATGTTCGAATCAGACGCCCGAGGCCAAGGACGGCGGGCGCATTCTGGGCGAGCGTAACGAGTATTAGGACAAGCTTAACGCATCGTGAATGAGTTGTGTTTCGACGGAAAAACGGAAAAAGGCGCTCTTTTCAGAGCGCCTTTTTGTTCGATCTTATCCGCGCGCGCGGGGCGCAACGCAAGCCGTCGCCAAAACCGATCAATTGCTGTTCGGGTCCTGCGCGCGATAGGCCTCAAGTCCGCCGAGGCTGCCGGTATTGCGGTTTGGCCGGCCGCCATCGGTCAGCGCCGTGCACTGTGCAACCCGCGCCGCTTCACGCTGCAACGCCGCCGGGTCAGGCTGTTCGTTGCGTAGCTCGCGGATCCGCGCATCGCGGTCAAAACGCGCTTCATCGTCCTCGCAATCAGCGAAGGCCTGATCATATTCAAGGCCCAGACCGTCCCAATAGGTGCTGATCACCGCGTCAATGTAAGTAATCCAATCGCGCGCGCGCGAGCGGGTGTTGTTGTAGTTCTGCGCCCGGACAAATGCCTCTCGCGCATTGGCCCACGCGCCCGTGCTGTTCGGCCCAGCCTGGCTGAAGCGCGCCGTCCCGAGGAGCAGCCAGGCGTCGCCCGTGTCCCTGCGATCCATGCCGCCGCGATTGAGCGCGTTTTCAAGCGCCGTTTGCGAGGCCGCATATTGCTCGTCCGCGAGCAGCACCATGCCGAGACGATAGTAAAGCTCGCCATCCGACGAATTTTGCGCCGCTTCGCGCAGGATGGGGATTGAGCGCCTGTGTTCGCGCGACTGACTCCAGAGCTGGGAGAGCAGCACAAGATTGGTTTGATTGCGTGCGATATTGCCGGCGTTCATTTCACGCTCAAGCATCACCGCACCGCGATACGGATTGTCAAAAAACGAATAATACTGAATGAGCGTTTTAAGCTCGCTCTCGGTCGACAGTAGCCCCGCGCGGTAAGCAACTTCCAATACGGAAAAAGCATCGCGGTCGCGCTGCATAGTGGAGTAAGCGCCGGAAAGCTGCGTCCAATAGCCCTTGTTCTCCGGCCACAGATTGACCATGCGCTCCAGCAATGGCGCGCGCTTGGCGTTGTCGTTCAGCTCTGAATAAATCAGGTTCAAAATGTCGAAATAGCCTTTGCGCGGCTCATCGCCCATATTGTTAAGCGCCTGCTCCGCCGGATTGACCGCAGCGCGATAATTCGGCGGGCTGATCTGGGTATAGGCGGCCGCAAGCAGATAATACGCATTTGGATCAACTGTGACGCCGCAGGTTCGCGCTAGCTGGATCCACTGGTTCAGGCCAGTAATTGCAGTCTGATATTGCTCAAGCTGGAAGTTCAGCTGCGCAATAAAATAGCGTAATTGATTGTTCCGCGCCGGCGGCAGGCCATTGGCGTTCAGCGCCGCCTGCATATCATTCAAAGCCCCGCGGAAATCCTCTACGCTGACTTTTGCGTTCGCGCGCAATTCCAGAACCGTCGCCCGTTCGAATGCGCTCATGGAGTCACCGCGATTGGCGATCAGCCTGTTAAAACCCGCAAGCGCCTCGTTATACTGCTCGTTCTGCAAAAACGCGTAGAGCTCTTGCACCTCCTGGCCGATGCGCGGGCTCAGCGTGCCCGACGGACCACCTTCATCAGCATCACACTGCGCAGGCTGCGCAAAAGCCGTCGTTGGCATCGCCACCACCAGTAACCCAGCCGTAAGCGATGCAGCGGCGGTCAAGTAAAGCTTACGATAATTCCCACGCATTTTTTTCATCCTGCCGTCTCAATTCCCGATCGAAGCAGTCTCAATGACCGATCCGGCTGACGCCGCATGGCTGATTATTCCGGCGCCAATTCAAAGGTGATGGTGGTCTGAACGCCGCGACGCCATTCCGCCTGGTTGTCAACAATCTTCGGCTGGTATTTCCAGCGCGCCACAGAGCGTTCTGCTGCGCGATTTAGACAGCTGTTTGAACTTTCAACTGTCTGAATGTTTGTCGTCTGCCCGTCCGGCGTCACATCGAATTGAACTAACACATTCTCACGGTCATCCGCGCGCCCCATGCAGCGTTCCGGATATTGCGGCGGAATACGCACCAGCGGCTGCGCATCCCGGTCCGGGTTGAAGCCAGAACCAATGTTGAGATTTGGATTGATGTCCGGAATCTGCGCGCGCACGCCATCAAGCGCTGGGCGGTTCGACGGGTCGTTCACCGCGGGCGGCGGCGGCGGCGGCGCATCGAGCGTCGGCCGCTTGAACTCGCGATTGGCGTTCGAAAGATCCGTGTCTTCGATCTGCGCCGTGATGTTGATGTTCACGGCATCCTGTTCATCTTGAAGGCGAAGCTCCTGGCGGATCATCGCAGCCATAAAAAGAAACAGACCGCCGGTCACCAAAACAGCCGCCGGCACACCCAAAAACAATCGAATGAGAGAGCCCATCCAAAGACCTCCTTATACGTCTTCCGTGGAGACGGCGACGTCCGAAATGCCAGTCGAGCGGATCTGGGTTACGACTTCAACCAGAAGCCGAGTTTTTGATGCCGCATCGGCCTGAACGACTGCTGTTCCTCTGGGGTTTTCACGACGCAACTGTTCCACCACCGCCCGAACTTCATCGAGTTCGACGCGCTCCTTGTTGATCCAGATTTCGTCTTGATCTGAAATCGCGACAATGATTGAGGCGAGCTTGCGTTCTTCAGCGGAAACGGCGTCAGGACGCTCAATTTCAACGCCCGGCTCCTTCACGAATGTCGACGTCACGATGAAAAAGATCAGCATGATGAAAACGATATCGAGCAACGGCGTCACATTGACGTCTTCGTCGTCAGCCGCGCCTTGAGAATAATTTCGTCTCGCCATAATCTAATCCGCCTACAAACTTTTCAGCAACGCGCAAGCACGCGGGACTGTCTAGTTAGTCCTCTCTCTGCAAGGCCAGGGACACGCGTCCTCTGGCGCCCCCGTCCTGGGCCTGGTCCATCACCTCAACGGCAACCCCTGATTCTGATTCCGGCGCCGCGCTGACCAGCACGACCCCCTGGGGTTCGCGGGCGATAAATTCCTGCACCACCGGTTTCACCGAACCCGGATCGATCACCCGGACATTGTTGACGCGCACAAAGCCGTCTTCCTGCACCGCCAGCAAAAGCGCGGGCGGCGGAACTGTTCGCTCGTCCTCCTCATTATCCTCCGGCGTACGGACATCGATGCCTTTTTCGCGAAGGAAAGTCGCCGTCACGATAAAGAAGATCAGGAGGATAAAAACGATATCGAGCAGCGGCGTGATGTTTACATCCGCCGCGTCGCCTTGATGTGTCGCTCGTTTTCTCATCATCTGCTACTCGATCAACAATTCGTCAGAAATTTTGCCGGTCGCTTTTTGAACGTTTCGGTCAAAAGCGTTGATGAAGATGAGCCCCGAAAGCGACGCCACGAGGCCCGCCATGGTGGGAATCGTCGCCTTGGAAATGCCCGCCGCCATCAGGCGCGCGTTGGATGAGCCGGTCACGGCCATCACGTCGAACACTTCCACCATGCCCGTCACCGTGCCGAGGAGGCCGAGCAGCGGCGTCACCGCCACCAGGGCGCGGATGACATTGTTGAACCGCGAGGCTTCCTGCGTCGTTTCGGAAATCAGGCGTTCGCGAATGGCGTGCGCATACCAAGACTTGTGGTCGTTGCGCGCCGCCCAGGCGCGCTGCGCCCGCTTGGCGACGCCCGCATGGGCGCCGGACCAGTACATGAGCCGCTCAATGATCAGCGCCCACATAAAGAAGGTCGTGACCATAATGATGCGCAGAACATTGCCGCCAGCATTGAGGAAATCATTCAACGCATCATATGCGATTGCCGGGTTTAGCAACTCGAGCATCTGTCGAGACCCCTTTCCCTAATTGGGCAAACGGGGCCAGGCGCCATTACGCCCGGCCGCCTTCTGCATGTTCAGCGATGATACCCGCCGCCTGCTCTTCAAGAATCTGCGTGACGCGCTTGGAAGCGCCCGACGCAAAGGCGTGGAGCAGGAGAAGCGGAATCGCGGCGACAAGGCCCAACACGGTCGTCACAAGCGCTTCGGAAATACCGGACGCCATGATCTGCGGGTCGCCCGTTCCGAAGAGCGTGATCGCCTGGAAGGTGTTGATCATGCCGATCACGGTGCCGAGAAGGCCGAGGAGCGGCGCCACGGCGGCAAGCACCTTGATCAGGTTGAGACCGCCTTCAAGTTTCGGCACTTCTTTGAGGATCGCGTCGTCAAGCTTGAGCGCAACGGTCTCCACGTCGTTTGACTGGGTGTTCTCGTAAGCCAGCATGACGCGACCGAGCGGGTTGGCCTTGGACGCTTTCTTACGGCGCACCTGGCTGCGAACAGCGCCGGCGGTCATGGTCAGCGTCACCCATTTGTAAACGCCAAGGAGAATGCCGAGCGCGGCTGCAGCGAGAATGACTTTCCCGATGAACCGGCCCTGATCGATCCGCTCGCTGAGCGTCGGCGTTTCAACGACGAGCCCCAGCAAGGTGCCGAGCGACGGGTCAATCGCGCCACGGATAAAACCGTCGCCAGATGCATTTTCAACGCGGCTTGCGGCGCCTGTAATATCGCCAGCCGGCTGACGCGGCAGGAATTGCAGACGGTCGTCTTCATAGGTCAGGTACCGGCCATTGGAAAACGCCACGAATGGTCCAATGCGGGTCACGTCGGCTTCCGCCGATTCGCCGCTCGCCTGAACGATGCGCGAACCAAAGGTTGCGGTTTTGCCTTGCTCGGCCATCTGCTGGATCATGATTTCCCAGAGATCGCGAAGCTGTTCCTCAGTCGGCAGCTTTTCCGTCTGCGCGAGCTCGCGCAGCGTGTCGCTGCGGCCCGGATATTGTGCAGAGATAATTGAGCGCTCGATTTGCGCGTTCAGGTCCGCCGCGGCGGTGCGGGCGGCACCGAAGAGTTCCTGAAATTCGCCCTGTTTCGACGCCAGTTCCTGATCGAGCTCAGCAATGGCTTCGCGGTTGGTTTCCATCACGCCTTCGAGGCGCGTTGATTCCGCCGCCGCGGCCGCGACCTGCGCGCGGACCTGGCTGAGCAACGCCTGTTGCTGATTGCGTTCGTTGCGGAAGCGCTGGATGCGCTCCTGGTTTTCCTGACTGACCTCGCGGCGTTCGG
>JBCBSY010000136.1:0-5750 GCA_039818925.1 Pseudomonadota bacterium
CAAATGTCAGCATGTCATTTTTTCTAAGAGAACAGCGCGGGGAGATCGAATGGGTGGATATATGGCCTGTGTCCGCCGGATCGCGAGCGCCGCGCGCTGTGTCGCTGACCTTTGAGCGCGAAGGGCGCGATCCGTTGACGCAGCTCTTCTGGATCGGTGATCTGGGTGGCGGCGCATGACCTCCCGGAAGCAACAACGTGGCGCGGCGCTGTTGATTGTGTTGCTGTTGGCGGCGACGCTTTCATTTGTGGCGCTCTCAATTATGGAGCGTACAACGCTTTCTGCAGCGCGATCCGTAAATGTGAATGCGCGCGGCGAAGCGCTGTGGCGCGCACTGGCGGTCGAGACGCTGGCGCTGGCCGCTGTCGATGAGCTTGCATCAGATGAAAACACCAGGATGTCGCTCGATGACCCATGGACGCGTGAGCCAATTGAGTTGCCTTTAGATGATGGTGAGGCGCGCGTTGCATTTGTTGACGCAACGACATGCTTTAACATTAACGCCCTTGGGACGGCGGCCAGTACTGACGGAACGAGTACTGCGATGCGCGAGTTCATACGGCTCGCGACCCTGGTTGGCGTCAGTGAGTTCGAGGCCGCAGCGCTTGCTGAAGCAATTGGCGACTGGATCGATGAGGATACGAACCGGCGCCCGCAAGGCGCAGAGGATGGATACTACACCGCGTTGCCATCGCCCTACCGCACAGGCAACCAGCCAATGGCTGCGGTCTCTGAACTGCGCGCGATCAGAGGCGTGAGCAGTGACATCTACGCGCAGCTGAAGCGGTTTTTGTGCGCGTACAGCGTCATTGAACTGACCGCCGTCAATGTGAATATGCTCACCGAATTTCATGCGCCCGTCCTGGCGGCGGCCCTTGGCGATGAGGTTGGGCTTCAGACCGCTTTGGACATTATTGCTGCGCGGCCGCCTGGTGGGTACGCAAGCGCTCAGGACTTTCTCGCAAACCCCCAGATCGCCGGGCTAAACCCGCAGAATACGGGACGCTTCCAAGTGAAATCGCGATTCCTGGAAGCCCGTGCAGAGATTGTTTATGATACTGCGTTAGTGGAAATGACGTCCATGATTGAAACAGGCGGCGAGCGTGCACGTGTTCTGGCGCGGCGCATTGGAGCCGAAGAATGAACGAAATCTTAATTTTGAAGCTTGGCGCGTCGTCGGATCAGCCTGTCCAGTGGGCGTTCATCGCTGACAGTCGACTGGTGTTGAGCGATAGCGCGCAATCCGTAGCCGGACTGGCCGCAATTGCAGATCGTGCGGCGCGTGCGAAGCTTGTCATCGCTGTGTTGCGCGGCGAGCAAGTGGCGATGCGCGCGCTTTCGGCGCAGCCCAAAAGCCAGGCGCAATTGCGTGCGGCGGCAGGCTTTCTGCTCGAAGATGAATTGGCGGAAAACCTCGACCAGATGCATGTGACTGTAAGTCGACATGAAACAGGCGCCGGGCTTGCGATTGCGATAAAGAAGCCCGTGATAGAAGACTGGCTTGAAGCGCTTTTGGAGGCGGGCATTTCCCCTGACTTTATGTCGGCGGATTTTGCACTTCTGCCAATGGTCGAAAAGCGGGCTGTGTTGGCTGTTTCACGAAAGCGTATTTTCGGCGTCATCGGTCTGAACGGGTTCGCGCTTGATCGTCCGATAGCGGATGAGCTTGTGCCAGCATTGCTCACCGAAAAAAATCTCACAGAGTTGGTCCTCTACGGCGCTTTGGATGTGAGCCATGCGATACCGGCAGAGGTGATGATCGATCAGCACGACACCCTCGAAGATGAAAAGCTTTTCTTGGAATTGTTAAAAGGTTTGGCGAGCGCGCCGAATCTTTTACGCGGCGCCTATCGCAAGCGACGGGACTGGCGGGCGACAGCGGGCCCTTGGCGGCGTCCAGCGATGCTGGCGGCTGCGTGCCTGGGCGCGTTGTTGGTTACGGACATTACCGCCAGCCTTCGCGACATACGGTTGGCTGATCAGTTAAGCGAAGAAACCATTGCTTTGCATCAGGCGGCGTTTCCTGATGCGGCGAGTGCTGATCCGCGTACTCATGCACGCCAGGTGCTTGCATTGAGTGGCGGCGAAGCCTCCTTTCTGCAACTGACAAACGCCGTCGCGCAGAGCGTAGATAGTGTCAATTCAGTGCAGATTGATCGTATTCGGTTCAATGCCGAGCGTGGTGAATACGCCGTCAATTTGCGTTTCTCGGATATTGCTGAATTCGAAGCTTTGAAATCGGTGCTGGAAGATCGCGGGGTGAGCGCCGCTGAAACGGGGGGCGTCCGGCGTACGGGCGGCGTCTATCTCGGTGAATTACGGGTGAGTCTGTCATGACGGACTGGTGGCGGGATCTCTCTGGGCGCGAACGCGGCATGCTGCTGGTTGCGGCGGCGTTGGCGGGGATATTGGTGTTATCGCTTGGGATCTTCAGGCCGTTGGCGGAGTGGCGCGCTGGCGCTGAAGATGATGCGCGATTGGCGCGCGACGGCTATGAACTGACGGCGGCGGCCGCAGCCGTGGCTGGCGGCGCGGCGTCCGAAACGGTCGATGCACAAGCACCTTTACGCCAGGTCTTTGTTTCAACGGCGTCGGCGGCGGGGATTGAACTCGTTCGGATCGGATCGGAAAGCAACGGCCAAATAGAAATACAGATTGCTCCGGTAAGCGGCGACGTCTTGTTTTCATGGCTTGCGGGGCTGGAAGCGCAACATGGCGTTCGCATTGCTTTTGCCGATATCGCGCGGGGCGAAGAAGGTGCGGTTAATCCTCAAGTGTTGGTTTTCGAACGGTGATGACCAGAGAAAGATCCTTATTGACCGGAATGACTGCGCCATTGGCCGTTGCGACGCTGGTTTTTGTTGTCACACTAATTGTGAATGCGCCGGCGAGTCTTCTACCGGTTTTTGTTGATCTTGATGAAGCACAGATTTCCTATAGCGGCGTCAGTGGAACTGTCTGGAACGGTAACGTGTCGGACGCCAGTATTGCCGGCGCGCCACTTGGAGCGGTGTCTTTTGAAGTTTCACCCTGGTCGTTGCTGGGCTTTTCGCCGCAGATTGCTTTATCGATGCAAGGCGGCGCTATCGCTGGCGAAGGACGAGTAACCGTCGGGCCCGGCCGGAAGCTGTCCTTGAAAGACAGTTCCGCCGATATTGAGGTTGCCGCCATTGCACCGCGTGGCGTCTTTGGCGAACCGGCGTTTGGTCTGGCGAAGCTTGAGATTAGAGATTTGAGTGTCAACAATAATGTGGGCTGTATTAGCGCAGACGGCAGTATCTGGACTGATGTTCTGGATGCGCCGGCGAAACGATTTAACCTGCCGGCCTTGCCAATGGCGGGCGCAATTACGTGCGACCGTGGAGAATTGCTGGTTACCTTGTTTGGGGAAAACGCACGCGCAAGAGCCGACATTACTTTGAGAATCGATCGGACGCTTGCTTATGAAATAACCGCGACTGCACGCCCGGCTGAGGAGAGCGTCGCCAGTGCATTGCGGGTATTTGGATTTGAAGATGAAAACGGCGCATTAACCTACGGGTCGGTTGGCGTGTTCAGAGGGACCGGATCATGAAATCAGCACTGATCATTACCGCGGCGATTATTCTGGGCGCTTGCGCGACCGCGACGGGACCAGAGAGCGGTCCGACAGCAGAGTCGTCGCCGATCAGTCTTGCGAGTGCAGACCCGTCAGCGCCGCAAGGGCTGCAGCCGCTCGTGAATGCGTCGCTTCCTTCCAGTGAATGCGGCATGGTGTTGTGGACTCTGGAAGGCACACGGCCAGCGGCGGTCTTTCAATTTATCACTGGCAAGGCAGCCCGGGTCAAGATTGCCGGCCGCGAGCTCAATCTGACGCTGACTGAGTTCAGCGGCGCGTCCGGATACGGTGTTTTTGAGCGCCAGCGTTTTGCGGGTGAAGAGGGGCTCGTGGTTGAGGTGACGGCGCAATTCGGCCTGGAATTCGCTGGCGGCGCGTATCTTGAGCAAGGATTGATCAGAGTGCGCGACGGGGCAGGGTGGAGCATGGTGTCGCCAACGGCGGGGATTGCAGGCTGCCGTAATTAATGGTGATGCCCACCGAGACTTTCGAAAATGATCGCGACGGTGCCAACGGCGACGCCCAGCATGGCAAGGTCATAGCCGCGTTTGTTAGCGGCGTTTGTTGCATGCGGCCCAAGGTGAACGATTAACACGTAAATTAATGCGCCAGCGGCGGCACCCAGCATGGCGCCAATCGGAGGGTCTGTCGCGAGCCCGAATAGAAGGTTTGCGCCCAATGTCCCCGCGACCGTTGTCAAAGCGGCGGCGGTGAATGCCAGTACGATGGCGCGGATGCGCGAAAGGCCCGCTTGCGCCAGTAACGCATAGGCGATCACGCCTTCAGGGAATTCATGAAACAACAGACCGCCGGTTGCGATCCACCCGGTGATTGCTTCTTCCTTGAAAGACGCCGCATAGACCGCGCCGTCCAAAAAGGAGTGGACGGAAAGGCCAATGATAGAGGCATAGCCAAACGTCAGAGCGGCGCCTTCGGGGCTACGGCTGACCGCCGCCTGTACCGCGATTCCGATCAGCACCATGAACGCAAATCCCGCGGCCACCCAGCTAAGCGCAAATTTGGAGAGGCTCATCGCCTCCGGGATCAGGTGGAACAAAACAGCGACGGTCAGCATGCCGACGGCAAAAGCCGAGCAAAAAGCGCTATTGCGCTGGGCCCAGCTGCTGACGCTGGCCATGGCGAAAATCCCCGCCGTGCTGGTCACGGCGGCGATCAGGCTGGCCGGCAGCCCGTCAAATAATGTCGTATCCCCAAACAAACCCGCAGGGCCCCTTCCTGCCGCGCTGTTTACGCCAGCTTGCTCTCACATCCGGCATATGGGCGATGATAGCAACCAAAATGTTATCACGTCACTTTTTTCGGATGAAAATCTGGTAAAAAGACCGCCGGGGAGCTTGTTGAATTTACTGTGAAATCAAGTGCGGTCGCCTTGCTCTCTTTTGGCTGCGCGGATTACTGTTGTCTCTCGTGTACAGTACCCCGCGCAGAAAAAACGAATACAACCGGCAGGTGCATGGTTAACTGTAATCATCACGATCACCCCCAGCAGTCAGGCAAGGTAACACGCCGGCTCTTGATGGCGTTGGCTGTGATCACGACCTTCATGATTGTTGAGGTGATCGGCGGGATCATTTCCGGTTCGCTCGCGCTGCTTGCAGATGCAACCCACATGCTCACCGATGCATTGGCCCTGACATTGGCGGCCAGCGCGCAGTTTTTGGCAAGACGGCCAGCCGATACGCGGCTGCATTTCGGATATCGGCGGGCGCAGGTTCTTGCCGCATTTGTTAACGGCGTGTTGCTGACAATCTTGCTTTGCTGGATCGTATTCGAAGCGGCGCGCCGGTTCGTTAATCCGGTGGAAGTCGATGCGCCTCTCATGCTCTGGGTTGCCGTTGCAGGATTTATTGCAAACGCCATTGCATTTTTCATTTTGCATCGACGCGAAGAGCAAAATTTAAATATGCGCGGCGCATTGTTGCATGTTGTAAGTGATTTGCTTGGGTCTGCCGCGGCAATAATAGCTGCGCTTGTAATTATGGGAACCGGATGGATGGCAATTGATCCGATCCTTTCGGTCGCCGTCGCAGTTTTAATTGGCATCTCCGCATTCAGGCTCGTTCGAGAAACGGGATTTATTCGTCTCGAGGGGGCCCCGCCGCATATCGATACGGAAGATCTCGCCAAAGGA
>JBCBSY010000137.1:0-5741 GCA_039818925.1 Pseudomonadota bacterium
TGTGATCTGTCACCTCGACGAAGGCGCGAATTTACGCATTGAGCTGACGATCAATACCGGCAAAGGCTACACGCCGGCCGAGCAGAACCGTCCGGAAGATGCGCCGATCGGTCTGATCCCGGTCGATAGTCTTTATTCGCCGGTCAATCGCGTCGCCTATCGGGTTGAAAACACCCGTGAAGGTCAGGTGCTGGACTATGACAAGCTGACTATGGACCTCGAAACCGACGGCTCCATGACGCCTGAAGACGCCGTCGCCTATGCGGCGCGCATCCTTCAAGATCAGCTTCAGATCTTCATCAATTTTGACGAGCCGACGAAAGACAAAGGCGGCGACGCGCGCGAAGAGCTTCCGTTCAACCCGGCGCTGCTGCGCAAGGTGGACGAGCTGGAGCTTTCGGTACGCTCGGCGAACTGCCTGAAAAACGACAACATCGTTTATATCGGCGATCTGATCCAGAAAACCGAAGCAGAGATGCTTCGCACGCCAAACTTTGGGCGCAAGTCTTTGAATGAAATTAAGGAAGTGCTCGCCGGCCTCGGTCTACATCTCGGCATGGACGTGCCGGATTGGCCGCCGGAAAACATTGAAGAACTCGCAAAGAAATTTGACGAATAACCAAGCCTGACGAGATGTCAGCCTAAGGAGAAAAGCCATGCGACATGGGGTGGCTCAACGCAAACTGAACCGCACGCACGAACACCGTAAAGCGATGTTCGCAAACATGGCTTGCGCGCTGATCAAGCACGAGCAGATCACAACGACCTTGCCGAAAGCCAAAGAGCTCCGGCCAATCGTGGAAAAGCTTGTGACGAAGGCGAAAAAGGCCGCCAAGGACTCCGATGCTTCCTTGCATCTGCGCCGTCAGGTCGTCTCGTCGATCCGCGACAAGAACATGACCAAGAAGCTTTTCGACACGCTGGGTCCGCGTTATGAGGCGCGTGAAGGCGGTTATATTCGGATCATGAAGGCGGGTTTTCGCTACGGCGATAACGCACCGCTGGCGGTGATTGAGTTTGTTGACCGCGACGAGGACGCTAAAGGTCAGGACTCTGGTCCCGTAATGCATGTCGAGGATGACGACGAAGAATAGATCGCTCGGCTTTCGCTTTGAGGAAGCCTCACGATGATTGAACAAAACGCGCGCGGGGGTGTATTCTCACTCCCGCGCGTTTGTTGTTTGGAGGGCCTTTGATGTTCCGTTCGTTGCTTGCCGTTTTTGGCGCTTTCTTGATTGTTGTGCCGGCCGCCTGCGCTCAGCCTGCACCCGGCGAACTAGATCCGGAAGGCCAGGCTTCAGGCGAGATGGCGGGCGACGCCATCGAAGACTCGCCGCGGGTCGTGCCGCAGTCGATGGGGGAGGTGAAACTCTCTTTCGCGCCCGTGGTGGATCGCGCCGCGCCGGCGGTTGTGAATATTTATTCCCGCCGTGTCGTCCAACAGCGCAGCCCCTTCGCCGGCGACCCGTTCTTTGAGCGGTTCTTTGGCGGGCGGTTCGACGCCCCGCGCGAGCGGGTGCAGAACTCGCTCGGCTCCGGCGTGATCGTCAGCCCCGATGGCGTGGTCGTCACCAACAATCACGTTGTCGAAGGCATGACCGAGATCAAGGTCGTGCTGAACGATCGGCGTGAATACAATGCGGAACTGGTACTCGCTGATTCACAAACGGATCTTGCGGTTCTGCGTATCGAGGTTGATGAGCCGCTGCCGTTTTTGACCTTCGCTAATTCTGATTCCATCGCGGTCGGTGATGTCGTGCTGGCCATCGGCAACCCGTTCGGGGTCGGGCAGACCGTGACCAATGGGATTATCTCCGCGCTCGCGAGAACGGCGGTTTCCGTTTCTGATTATCAGTTTTTCATTCAGACAGACGCAGCGATCAATCCCGGCAATTCCGGCGGCGCGCTGATTGATATTGACGGGCGACTGGTGGGCGTCAATACGGCGATCTATTCACGCTCCGGCGGCTCGAACGGGATTGGCTTCGCCATTCCTTCGCGGCTTGTCCAGCAGGTGATCAAGTCCGCCATTTCCGGCAACGCGCTCGTGCGGCCATGGCTTGGCGCCTCAACATCGACGGTGACGGCGGACATGGCCAGAGCGCTGCAGCTCGATCGGCCTGCGGGCGCGATCATCGATGATATCTGGCAAAATGGACCTGCCGACGCCGCGGGTATTCGCCCGGGCGACGTGATTGTCGAAGTTGATGGCCAGCCTGTCTATGACGCGCAGACCCTGCAATACCGGATCGGCGTCAACAATGACGGTGATGGCGCGGAAGTGACTTATGTGCGTGACGGCAAAATGCGCAACGCATCCTTGACGCTTTCACTGCCGCCGGAAACGCCGGCCCGCGATGCGCGCAGCCTTGAGGGCAATCACCCCTTGAACGGCGTTACGGTCGACAATCTGTCGCCACGCTTCAGCGAAGAATTGGGACTTGACCCTCTGTCGGAAGGCGTCGTCGTATCTGAGGTCCAGTCCCGATCGTTCGCGGCGCGGCGCGGCCTTCGACCCGGTCACATTGTCGTTTCCGTAAACGGAAGACCCGTGCGAACTGCTGCGGAACTGGAACGTGAGATTTCACGGGCCGCCCGCAGCTGGGAGCTGGAAATTGACACTGGCGGGCGCATCGTTCCCTGGCGTGTTGGGCGGTAGGCGAGGATGACAGACCTCTTCGGCGCGGCTGGCTTGGAAAAAGAGGCGCCGCGCCCGCTTGCGGACCGGTTGCGACCGCGAGCCCTGCAGGACGTCGTGGGCCAGGACCATCTTCTCGCCAGCGGCGCCCCCCTGCGGCGCATGCTGGATGCGGGGCGGTTGTCGTCGATCGTTCTGTGGGGACCGCCGGGCGTTGGCAAAACCACCATTGCGCAGCTTCTGGCCGATGAAGCCAAGCTCGAATTCGAGCAGATTTCCGCGATTTTTTCCGGCGTCGCGGATTTACGGAAAGTCTTTGAGCGCGCAAAGGCGCGCCGCGCCGCCGGCAAGGGCACACTATTATTTGTTGATGAAATTCACCGGTTTAACAAAGCACAGCAGGACGGGTTCTTGCCCCATGTGGAGGCGGGCGTCATCACGCTGGTCGGCGCAACGACTGAGAATCCGTCTTTCGAATTAAACGCCGCGCTGCTCTCCCGGGCGCAGGTGTTCACCCTCAACCGTCTGGATGATGAAGCGCTGGAAAAACTGTTAAAGCGCGCGGAAGCAGAGGAGGGGCGTAATCTTCCGCTGACGGACGCGGCGCGCGGCGCCATACGCCGAATGGCGGACGGTGATGGGCGGTTCCTGCTCAATCTGGCGGAGGAAGTTTTCGCAGAACCCGCCGACCGGCCGCCGATTGAGTCTCAGGAGCTCTCAACACTCGTGCAGCGCCGCGCACCGATTTACGATAAGGGGGATGAGTCGCATTACAATCTTGCCAGCGCGCTGCAAAAATCCATTCGCGGGTCCGACGTAGATGCTGCGCTGTACTGGGCGGCGCGAATGCTCGCCGGCGGGGAAGATCCGAAATTCGTTTTGCGCCGGCTCGTTGTCATCGCCTCTGAGGATGTGGGCAACGCCGACCCGCAGGCTTTGCCGCTGGCGATTGCAGCGAAAGACGCCTTTGAGTTTTTGGGCCAGCCCGAAGGCGAGATCGCCATTGGCCAGTTGGTGGCCTATCTGGGGACTGCGCCGAAATCCAACCGCTCGCATGTGGCGTTTAAAATGGCGAAGGCGGTCGCCCGCGATACCGGTTCGCTCGCTCCACCGCCCCACGCCATGAACGCCCCGACCAAGTTAATGAAGTCGCTCGGCTATTCCGACGGTTATGTTTATGATCATGATACGGAGGAAGGGTTTGCCGGGCTGAATTACTTCCCCGAGACGATGGAGCGCCAAAAGTTTTATCAGCCGTCGCAATTCGGGTTCGATAAAGAGATCGCCAAACGTCTCGACTATTGGGACAAGAAGCGGCAAGAGCGGTCCTGAGCGCCCCCGTGCCGGAAGGTTTGTCATCCATTGTTGCGGCGATTATTGCTTCCAAGTTGATTATTGTCGGCCTATGGTTTTTTGCATTCTTTATAGGCGAGCGTCTCGCGAGCGTCGCAAGCGCGCCTTCCGCGAAAGCGCGTTTGATTCGTAATGGCGGATTATGGCTGATTGTCCTCATTATTTCGCCGCTGATTGTTGCGCCAATTACTGCGCTTGGCGGCAATGAAATCCTCTGGCGGCGTCCGTCTGCGGGAGAGTTCGCGGTTCTCTTGCTTGTCATCGACATCGTATTGCTCGATCTGTGGACATACGGAGTGCATCGCGCCTATCACCGCGTGCCAGTGCTTTGGCGTTTTCACAAGGTTCATCACTTCGATGAGTTTCTGGACTCGACCAGCGCATTTCGATTTCATTTTGGCGAAGTGATTATTTCAGCGGTTCTGCGGCTGGCGCCGATCGCGATTTTCGCTATTCCGCTCACCCATGTTCTGGTTTTTGAGATTCTTGTGCTGTTGGCGGCGATTTTTCACCATTCCAACTTGCGTATTCCCGGCTGGCTTGAGCGATGGCTCTCATGGGTGATCGTCACACCTTCGATCCACTGGGTGCATCATCACGCGACGAGGGCCGATACCAACTCGAATTATGCAACGGTGTTCAGTTTCTGGGATCGGCTCTTTGCTTCAAGAAGTCAGACGAAGCGCACCCGGGCGATGAAAATCGGCGTCGAAGCCGTTGAAGATCAGTCGCTTCTGAGGTTAATCCTGACGCCTTTTATGAGGAGCAGAACGCGATGAGCGCATTAGGTGGCTCAATCTGGTTGGCCGTCGCGGCCGGCGGCGCGCTTGGCGCCCTTGCGCGTCATGGGGTGTCGCGGACGGCGTTGCATCTGATGGGACCTAATTTCCCCTGGGGAACCCTGGTCGCCAATGTCGCCGGCTCTTTTGCGATGGGGTTGATTATTGCCTGGCTAGCCGCCCGAGAGCCCGCGAATCCCGCCTTGCGCGCGTTTTTAACCGTTGGAATGCTGGGTGCGTTCACGACATTTTCTACTTTTTCATTGGATGTGGTGAC
Source organism: Pseudomonadota bacterium (assembly GCA_039818925.1). Classification (GTDB taxonomy): domain Bacteria; phylum Pseudomonadota; class Alphaproteobacteria; order Caulobacterales; family Parvularculaceae; genus Hyphococcus. The sequence continues at coordinate 5,048 of JBCBSY010000137.1, forward strand.
GCTCTATCGTGATCGCACGGTGATGATCGCCGGCGCCTATCTAATGGCGTCGGTGATCTTGTCCGTAGGCGGCCTATTGGCCGGACTGGCGATCGGAAGACAGGTTTTATGAGCGGCGTTCAAACAAAAAAAGTAACCCCGGAAGAGGCCGGGATGCGCCTTGACCGCTGGTTCAAGACGCATTTTCCGGCCGTCCGCCATGGCGAGCTGGAAAAATTCTTGCGCAAAGGCCAGGTGCGGGTCGCGGGTGGAAGAGTAAAGTCAAACCGGCGTCTAGAAGCGGGAGAAGATATTCGCATTCCCCCCTTGTCTGACGCTGCGCCGAAAGAGAAACCGGCCCATAGCCCCAAAGACGCCGCCGCCATCCGCGAAATGATCATTTTTGAAGATGCGGATATCATTGCGCTGAACAAGCCGTTTGGCCTTGCCGTGCAGGGCGGCACTAAAATGACCCAGCACATCGACGGCATGCTGGCGTCGCTTGAAAAAGACGGAGAACGCCCGCGTTTGGTGCATCGACTCGATAAGGATACTGGAGGGCTCATGCTGGTCGCGAAAACCCGCCAGTCGGCGCAGCGACTTGGCGATGCATTCAACGCCCAATAGGTTTTGCTTACCTCATGGGCCTTGAATGCATCGCCAAGTCGCTGCGCCGACTGGCGGGTTTTCGCGACCAGCATGAGCCCTCCAGTAT
>JBCBSY010000138.1:0-5715 GCA_039818925.1 Pseudomonadota bacterium
GTGTGCATATTTGTCCGCTTTCGAAAGTGGCGTGTCGAAAAGATGCAAAGGTTCTGACACAATTTCTGCGACTCGCTTGCGTGGATTGAAGCTGGAAAACGGGTCCTGAAACACGATTTGGATTTTCTGGCGGAGCCGGCGCATGGTGCTTTTTTGTGGCGCTGGAAAAGCCTCGCCGCCAATGGAAATGGCGCCGTCAGCGATGGCATGAAGACCCAGGAGAGCTTTTGCAAGGGTTGATTTTCCGCAACCGGATTCACCGACAAGCCCCAAATTTTCACCCTGAGCGATAGCAAACGCGGCACTTTCAACAGCACGAATTTTTCTTGGTTTGTGAAAAAACGACTGCCGCGGCGTATTATAGTCGCAACTGACACTTTCGGCGATGATCGCAGCGTCTGTAGCCTTATACGGCTTTTCCGGGCGCATGATGCGGGCCGGAACGAATTCTTTGACGCTATCATTTGCGGCATCAGCATAAAATGCATCAGCAGGTTTGTCCGCAACAATCCGCCCGCCTTTCATGATCAGAATGTGATCGGCGATGTTGGAGACGGCTGCAAGATCATGCGTAATGAGCAGCAGCGCTGAGCCGTCCTCTCGCGCGAGGCCTTTTAGTAGTGACAAAATCTCTGCTTGTGTTGTTACGTCAAGCGCCGTTGTTGGTTCATCGGCAATGAGGATTTTAGGCTTCAAGGCAATGGCGATCGCAATGACGACGCGCTGTCGCTGGCCGCCAGAGAGTTCATGCGGGTAGCGGCTTGATGGGATACTCTCTTCAGGCAGTCCGACACGCGCTAACGTCGCTTTTGCTTTTTCTAGCGCTTCCGCGCGGCTGATTTTTTGATGGATTATGAATGTTTCTGCGACTTGAGCGCCGATTGGCTGCAGGGGGTTAAGCGCAGTCATAGGTTCCTGAAAGATCATGCCGATTGCGCTTCCGCGCAAACCACACAGCGTTTTTTCGTTCATGGCGAGGATGTCGTTGTCGCCATCTATTATGATTTCGCCCTCAAGCTGCGCAGAGCGGGGCGCAAGACCCATCATCGCCAGCGCTGTCATGGACTTGCCTGACCCTGAACGTCCAATCAGCGCGGTGACTTTTCCGGCTCGCAACGCCAGGTTGACGCCAGATAAAATTGGCGCGCCGCCAATGTTCAAGGAGAGATCTGTTACGGTGATGGCGTTGGTCAAATCAGCCCCGCAACACGGTGTGGGTCAAACCGCCGGCGCAAACCGTCTCCGACCAGATTGAGCCCGAGGACAAAAGTAAAAATCGCGAGGCCAGGAAAGACCGCCAGCCAGGGGGCGAAGCTGATCATGGTCTGGCTTTCCGCAAGCATGCGCCCCCAGCTTGGCGTTGGCGGCTGCACGCCAAGACCTACATAGGAAAGGCCCGCCTCGGCTAGCACGGCCAATGAGAATTGCACCGTCGCCTGAACAATCAGAATTGGCGCAAGGTTGGGTAGAATATGGTCAACAGATATCGCGAACTGATTCTTACCCGCAGTTCGAGCGCTAAGAACGAAGTTGCGTTCCCATATTGGTAAAGCGGCGCCGCGCGTTAGTCGTGCGAAAACCGGAATATTAAACACACCTATTGCGATTACGGCGTTAAATGCGCCGGGCTTGTATATTGCCGATATCAGGATTGCGAGGATCAGGGCCGGGAAAGCAAAAATTACATCGCTTGCCCGCATGACGACGTCTTCCGTCGGTCCACGATTGCCGGCGGCGAGGAGGCCAAGCGGCACGCCAATCAACAGCCCTGCGCTGACTGCAATCAACGCCACCCCGATAGAAGTACGTGCGCCGACCATAATCATCGACAATACATCGCGTCCGAGATGGTTGGTCCCTAACCAGTGTGTAGTCGATGGCGTCGCAAAGCGGGCGTCAACGTCGATCGCCGAGACTTGATAGGGTGTCCAGGCGAAGGACACGAAGGCGATCGCAGCGAATGTGGCGACAATGATGACACCTGTGAAGAGGCCTTTGTCTTCGTCCATGAAGAATTTAAGGCGCCGCCAATTCATTTCTCACCCGCTTTCGCGTGGAGGCGCGGATCGATAATCGCATAGGCAAGATCGACGAGGAATGCGATTGCAACAATGGCGAAAACAAGCACCATGACAATGCTTTCAACGACAATGAGATCACGCTGAGCGATGCTCTGAAAAATAAGCCGTCCAAGTCCAGGGAGATAAAACACGTTTTCAATAATAACGCCGCCCGCCATGAGAAAAGAAAACTGTAGCCCGAGGATCGTTAGTACGGGGATTATTGCATTTTGAAGCGCGTGACTGCGCAAGGTTTGACGTTTGGACAGCCCCTTGGCGCGGGCTGTGCGAATGTAGTCTTCCCTTAGAGTTTCCACTGTCGATGAACGCATGATCTGCGTTAAAATCGCAGCCTGGGGCAGTGCGAGGGCGATAGCCGGCAATAAGAGCGCCTTAAGCGCTGGCCAGAAACCAGCGTCCCAACCCGGGAAGCCGCCGGCCGAAAACCAGCGTAAAGTGACGGCGAAAATGAGTACCAACAATATCGCCAGCCAGAAATTTGGAATGGCGACGCCGGTTTGAGCGGCGCCGACAATGAGCTTGCCGCTTGTGGCGTTGCGCCGGGCCGCAGCGGCCAATCCGGCGGGAATGCCGATTGCGGTCGAGATGGTGAAAGCAATCAGCGCGAGCGGGAGCGACACCCAGATGCGCTCAGCAATCAGTTCGGCAACCGGCGTTCGATAGGTATAGCTAATCCCGAAGTCACCAGACAGAAAGCCGCCGATCCAGCTTGCATAACGCACAAGCAATGGTTGATCGAGACCAAGCTCGCGCCGCAACGCCGTGACGGCGGCGGGGTCCGCATTGAGACCCATCATGAAGCCAGCGGGATCGCCAGGCGCAACCTCGATCAAAAGAAAGATGATGACAGAGGCCGCCGCCAGCGTCAGCAGCATCGACAACGCGCGGCCGACCAGAAAGGCCGGGCTCGCCTTGGCGAACGCCGCCGCAGCTGTGAACAACACTCCAAACACCAAAAACACCGGCCAGATGGGAACCTCGCCAGCAGAACTTGCGCCATCGGCGGTGATCGCGGCGCGTCCCGTCACATCCGCTTTGGTAACATCATTCGCCTGTACCGGCGCGTTTTTCCAAACGCCCGTGACGTCGTTGGACCAGACCGCAATTTTCGGGCTTGATGCGATAAAAACATTGACCGCATCGTCGGCAAGAATCTGTTGTGCTTGCCGGAATAGGCGATCGCGCTCGGTTGGGTCGAATTCCCGGCGCAGGGACTCAATAACGTCATTAAACGCATCATTTGTGTATTGAAAATAATACTCGTCACGGGCGTAGATATCGATATCGACGGGTTCGGTGTGGGAAACCACAGTCAATTCGAAATTGCGATTAGCGAAGACCTGATCGAGCCATTGCGCCCATTCGATATTGCGAATTTCAACATCGATGCCAACCGCTTCGAGTTGGGCGGCGATAACTTCGCCGCCACGTCGCGCATAGGCGGGCGGCGGCAAAGCAAGCGTAACCGAGAAGCCCCGCGGATACCCGGCCTCGGCCAGCAGAAACCGCGCCCGCTCGGGATTATAGGGGTATTGGTCTGCGAGGTTCAGGTAAGACGGGTGGTGTGGTGGGAAATGGCTGCCGATGGGCTCGCCAAATCCGAAGAGCCCTGCATCAATGATCGCACGCTTATCAATGGCGTGGTTCAGCGCGCGGCGGACCCGCACATCGTTGAATGGTTCAACGCCGTTGTTGATCGCCAGAATCATTTCACCTTCACTGGTGCCGGTAACGACGTTGAACCGATTATCGCGTTCAATGAGGCCGAGATTTTCCGCCGCCGGATAATTCGGAAATCCGTCAACATCACCCGCCATCAGAGCGGCGAAGGCTGCAGTTGGATCAGGGATAAAAACAAACACAACCTGGTCCAACGCGGCGCGTGCGCCCCAATACGCGTCATTGCGGACGAGCGTTGCAGAGGCGCCTTTGCGCCATCGCTGAAATTTAAACGGCCCGGTGCCAATGGGCGATGAAGCGTTGGTTTCGGCGCTTTCCGAAGCGACAATGACGGCGTCGCCCCACCCCAGATAGGTTGTGAATGCGCCCAGCGGTTCGCGAAGCGTGATGCGAACGCTGTGTGAGGCCGTTGCCTCAACAGTCTCTATCAGCTCAAAAATTGGACGCTGCGCGTTGGCGGAGGTCGGCGCTTTTGCACGATTAAGCGTGAACACGACGTCGCTTGCGTCAAACGCAACGCCGTCATGAAAAAATACATTCCGGCGTAATTCGAATTCATAAACTCGTCCATCATCCGAGATGCGCCAGCTTTCCGCCAGCAAGGGTGAAACTGATCCGTCATCATTGATGCGGGTTAGCCCTTCAAAGACATTGGCGTAAACGATTTCATCGATCGCTGCGGCGGCGCCGCTGGTCGGATCAAGGTTGGGCGGTTCCAGTTGAACGCCGATACGCAAAACGCCAGCGGCGTTTGCGCCGGAAACAGTAAACGCCGCAAAAAGTAGCGCGAGAATACCGCGCAACATTGTCAGGCGAAAAAAGTCCCCGGTCGCCGACATATCGCGCTCCAGATGGCGGTATTGCCCGCCACCTGTTTATCAGGCTGATCCGCCAGATCAATAAAAGCCGTTCAAATAGAGTTGGTTAAGCGCTTATCTTAGGGCCACTTCGCTTCAGGCGGGAGCGAGGAGAGGATCGAGGTGACATTGCCGCCGGTTTTCAGGCCAAATGTCGTGCCACGATCATAGAGCAGGTTGAACTCAGCATACCGCCCGCGCTGAACAAGCTGCTTTTCGCGGTCTTCTGCTGACCAGCGTTGGTCCTTTCGCCGCCTGACAAGTCCCGGATAACTGTCGCGGAAAGCGCGGCCCACATCCTGTGTGAACGCGAAATCCTTGCTCCAGTCGCCGGTGTTGTGGCGGTCATAAAAGATCCCGCCGACGCCGCGAGGTTCATTGCGGTGCGGGAGGTGGAAATATTCGTCGCACCATTTTTTGAATTTCGGAAAATAGGTCTCGTCGTGAGGATCGCAGGCGGCTTTCATGGCTGCGTGAAAATCCTGGGTGTCCTGATGAGTTTCGTTGCGATAATCCGGGTGCATCGGGTTGAGGTCGCCGCCGCCGCCAAACCAGCAATCGGTCGTAACAATCATTCGGGTGTTCATATGCGCCGCTGGCGCATGAGGATTTCGAGTGTGCGCGATGAGCGAAATGCCTGAAGCCCAGAACCGCGGATCATCCTGCGCGCCGGGAATCTGTTTGCGGAACTCCTCCGAGAATTCGCCGTAGACGGTGGAAACATGGACGCCGGCCTTTTCGAAAACGCGCCCTTTCAGCATGCCCATAACGCCGCCGCCCTGATCGGCGCCGTCATCTGCACCGCGATCCCATGGCGTTAACTCAAAGCGCCCCGGCTCCATTTCAGCATATAAAGGCCCGGCGTCATCTTCCAGGCGTTCGAATTCGGCGCAGATGTCATCGCGTAGTGATTCAAACCAGGCTTTGACAGTCTTTTTGCGATCTTCAAGGTCGTGCATCATGGGCTCCCATACTCATTTTGGCATGCGGATGCCATCGATGCATCCTTGGGTCATTGCGCTCGATCAACGTCATAGCGGCATCACCGAGCTTCGCCTTAGTCTCATGGTGAGGTGCTTTGCGTCCTCATTTGGCGG
>JBCBSY010000139.1:0-5650 GCA_039818925.1 Pseudomonadota bacterium
ATTGCCGCAAGTCAGGATCAGTTATCCGGTGGCGGCGCTTTTGCCGATCCTCGCCTGCCCGCGCTTGGCTGGCGCGCGATCAAGACGCCGTCAGCATCCGCGCAACCTGGAGACTATCACGCAAGACGCATCGACCTGGGCGTGCCTGAATTTGGGGCCGACTTTGCGGGCGATGAAAAATTTCTGCTCGACGTGAATTATGACAGCTTGAATGGCGTGAACTACAAGAAGGGCTGTTTTGTCGGTCAGGAAGTGACCAGTCGAATGAAACGCAAGGGCGAGGCCCGCCGGCGAACCCTGATTGCGGCCTTTAAAGACGCCGCACCCCAAAAAGGCGAAAATATAACCACCGGCGCTTCCACCCTTGGGGAAATCATGAGCACCGCCGGTAATCTGGCGCTGGCCCAAATCCGCGTGGACCGCTGGGAAAAAGCAAGGGCCGAAGGCGAAACCATTTCCTGCGCCGGTGAGGCGCTGCAATTGCACATTCCCGCCTATCTCGAACAACGCTAGACTTCTCTCCAGATAGAAAAGCGGAGGGATCCATCATGACAGCAACCGCCATCGCCTTACTTGCCTTTGTCGCCTGGTCTATTTTCTTGCTGATGTTGCTTGGCGCTTACCGAACCTCTTTGGTGTTCGGGGGCAAGCGTGCTGCAAATTCCTTCGCAGCCTCTGGTGAGGATATGGAAGGTTTCGGCAAACGCCTGACACGCGCGCACGCCAATTGCTACGAGGCGCTTCCCATGGCCGCAGCGGTCATGCTTTACGCCATCGCGACGAACCAAACCGGGCTGACGGACGGGCTGGCTTACTGGCTCCTTGGCGCACGCCTCGCGCAATCGATCACCCATCTGATATCGACCAGCACATTATTCGTGATGGTGCGGTTCGGGTTCTTCCTGGTGCAGATTGCTATTCTCATCATTTGGCTGATGACACTCTTTGGCTTGATCTAAGAGAATGGCCAAGGCAACACATCATTGTCTCTGGGCGCCGGTCGATGATCCGATTTATCGTCAGTATCATGACGAAGAATGGGGGGTGCCGGAATATGACGACCGGGCCCTTTTCGAAAAGCTGATCCTGGACGGTTTTCAGGCGGGCTTGTCCTGGCGGACGATCCTTTACAAGCGCGATAATTTCCGCAAAGCCTTTGACGGTTTTGCGCCGGAAAAAATCGCCCGCTACACGCCTAAAAAAGTCGAACGACTGCTGGGCGACGCCGGCATTATTCGCTCAAAGACCAAGATTAACGCGGCGATCGGCAACGCGCGCAGCTATCTCGACCTGATGGAGCGCGAAGCGAATGGGTTTTCGGGGTTTTTGTGGGATTTCGTCGACGGACAGCCGATTGTTAACAAAATCAAAGACTATCGCGATCACGCCGTGAAGTCGGCCGAGAGCGAGGCCATGGCCAAGGAATTGAAGCAACGAGGTTTTAAGTTCTGCGGGCCGGTCATTGTGTACGCCTTCATGCAGGCTGTCGGCATGGTCAACGACCACGAAGTAAAATGCCCGCGCTGGAAAGCCGTTCAAAAATACGCGCGCTGAGCCTATTCGACCATTCCTGAACTTGCACAGAGGGCCATATCAGCGCAAATAGACCCAAACTCATAATTCGAAAGACGCTCAAATGTCTCAGTCTCCGGTCGCCGACATTCGTATCGTTGGCACAGGCCTTTTCACACCGCCCAACGCAATTTCCAATGACGAGCTGGTGGCGTCGTTTAATGCCTATGTCGACGCTTTCAATAAAAAAAACGCGCCGGAGATTGCCTCTGGTGAAATTGAGCCGTTGCAGCCCTCCTCTTCGGAATTCGTGGAAAAAGCCTCCGGCATCAAATCCCGCTATGTACTCGACAAAGACGGCATTCTCGACGTCGCCCGCATGGCGCCGCATATACCGCCTCGGCCCAACAGCGAAATCTCCGTTCTGGCGGAAATCGCAGTCAACGCCGCGCGCGACGCCATTCGTGCTGCGGACTTGAAGGCAAACGACATCGACGGCGTGATCTGCGCAGCTTCAAACCTGCAACGCGCCTATCCGGCGGTTGCTGTCGAAATCCAGGACGTCCTGGGGATCGACGGGTTCGCCTTTGATATGAATGTCGCCTGCGCCTCCGCCGCGTTTGGGATCGAAACCGGCCTCGGTCTTATTCGCGCGGGCGCAAGGCGCATTCTGATGGTCAATCCGGAAATCTGTTCGGCGCACCTCAATTTCCGCAACCGCGACAGTCATTTTATTTTTGGCGATGTGGCGACAGCGGTCATCATGGAGCGCGCCGACGATGCGCCATCTGCAGACGCCTGGGATATTCTTGGAACGCGGCTGAAAACCAAGTTTTCTAACAACATTCGGAATAATTTTGGCTTTCTCAATCACTGCGAGCGCGAAACTGGCGAGGACGCAGATGCACAAAACGACCCGTTTACCGACAAACTGTTTATTCAGGAAGGTCGTAAGGTTTTCAAAGAAGTCGTGCCGATGGTCAGTGAACTGATTGAGAGCCATCTGGGCGACGTCGGCGTCGCGGCAAGCGATGTAAAACGGTTTTGGCTGCATCAGGCAAACCTCGCGATGAACGAATTCATTGCGCGCAAAGTACTGGGCCGCGATGCGACCCGCGAAGAGGCGCCGGTCGTACTTGATGAATACGCCAATACGTCCTCGGCCGGGTCGATTATCGCATTTCACAAGTACAAAGACGATTTTGACAAAGGTGATATTGGCGTCATTTGTGGCTTTGGCGCCGGTTATTCTGTGGGTTCCGTCATCGTCCGCAAAGCGACGTAAATACGAGGAATGGCGTGGTTTAATCCCGCCTTCATTTTTTGGCAGAATGCTATGGCTTCCTATAAGGAATGCATAGCGCAAGCGAAAGCAATCATGACCAACCACCTCCATAAAGGCGACCTTCCCACAGGACTGGACCTCGGCCCTGTCGTCGCCATTGACAGCGAGACCATGGGACTGAACCCGCATCGCGACCCATTGTGTGTTGTTCAACTTTCCGCCGGCGACGGCGACGCGCATCTGGTGCAGCTCGACCGTAAGACCTATGACGCGCCGCGTCTGAAGGCTTTGCTCTCGAACCCGGATGTCCTGAAAATTTTCCATTTTGCGCGCTTTGACATCGCCGCCTTTCAGCACTGGCTCGGCGTTGAAACCGCTCCGGTCTATTGCACCAAAATCGCATCCAAACTTTGCCGCACCTATACCGACCGGCATGGCCTTAAGGATGTCTCCCGCGAATTGATCGGCATTGAGATGTCCAAGCATCAGCAATCTTCAGACTGGGGCGCGGAGAAGCTCTCCAGCGCCCAGATTGAGTACGCAGCCTCGGATGTCCTTCACCTGCACGCGCTGCGAGAAAAATTGAACGAAATGCTCGCCCGCGAGGGCCGGGCCGACCTGGCGCAAGCCTGTTTTGACTTCCTGCCGACCCGGGCGGCGCTCGACCTCGCCGGCTGGCCGGAAACCGACATTTTCGCTCATTCTTAAGACGGGGCTGAAGGCGGAGGCCGCGAAAACCGCCGCCCCTTGCTTCCCTCCCGCGCCCGCGCGACTATATGGGGATAATGGCCCGGATCCAAAGCCGGGCGGGGGCAACGCTTTGGATTTGATAAGGAAACCAACCGGGTCATGACGACGGTCACCACCGACAATGAACAGGCGAACGAACCGACGCCGTTTAAGCCGCGCCGGCGCGTTCTGGAGAGCCTGCCGACCCGGGCGCGCACTACGGGCGATCAGGCGGCGGCCCGGTCCCGGCTGGTGCGGCGGCTGCGTATTGCCTTGCCTGTTCTCGCGCTGGTGCTGGTCGCCGCGTTCTTTTTCAATACGCGGTCAAATGAAGTCGATCCTGCGTTTCTTGAAGACTTCAAGGATGTCTCCGCATCCGCTGAGGAATTGCGTATGGCAAGCCCGCGCTTTGCCGGCGTGGATAACGAAGGAAAACCTTTCGAGATCACCGCTGAAGCGGCGCAGCAAAACACCAGCATTAAGGATCTTGTCGCCCTCGAACATCCGCGCGCCGTTCAGGGCGACAATGACGACACCACCGTTGTTACGGCGGACAAAGGTCTTTACCGCTCTGACACCAATATTCTGGAACTGACCGAGGACGTCACGCTGACCCATGATGTGGGCGCCGACAAATATGTGTTCCGGTCGCCCGCTGCGACCGTCTCCATCAAGGAAGAGATCGTCACTTCCGACGCCGGCGTCGGCGGCGAAGGCGATGACGGATCAACCCTTCAGGCGGACCGCATGAAGGCCTATAACGCGGAAGGCCGGGTTGTTTTCGAAGGGAATGTGCGCATGCGCATTTATCCGAAAAAAGACCAGCCGGAGACCGCGACAGCCAAACCGGACCTTAAAGATCCAGAGATCGAGACGCCCTGATGACCATGAAAACACTTTTCGCCGTTGCTTTAACCGCCCCCGCCCTTTTTTTGAGCCACCCCGCCGGCGCGCAACTCATCGCTGCGGGGGATAGCGATGAGCCCATAGACATCACTGGCGACACTGCCGAATTCCAGGAAAATGACGCCGTGTGGACCGGCAATGTGCGCGTCGTTCAGGGCGAAGCCATCCTGACCAGCGAGCGGCTTGAGGCAACACTCTCGGAGGAAGGCGACATCCAGACTATCACCGCCATCGGATCGGTGCGCTACTCCAACGGCAAGGAAGCCATTACAGGCGAGCGGGCAGTGTTTAATGACGCCGAGCGCACCATCGTCATTACGGAAAATGTCATCGTGACACAGGGCAAACAGGTCATGTCCGCCGGAAAAATCACCTACTGGGTCGATACAGGAAAAGTTTTATTCATGCCGGAGGAAGGCAAGCGCATCCGCGGGCTGTTTTTCACCGGCGAGTCCGACGAGCAATCCTAAAGGGCTGTTAACGTTAACCACCGCCCTTCACTGAACGTTAAAGAGAGATGCGCTTAATGAGCGACCAGATGGAACCGAACAACGACATCACCGCAGTGAAGCCTGCACAGCCAAAGAAGCTGAAGCCGAAAGTGATTGAAGGCGGCGGCGCCTTGTCGGCCGAAAATCTCGGTAAGTCGTTCAAGCGCCGGCCCGTGGTGCGCGGCGTCACCATGAGCGTCAAGCGCGGTGAGGTGGTCGGCCTTCTCGGGCCAAACGGCGCCGGCAAAACCACCTGTTTTTACATGATCACCGGACTGATCCCGGCCGACCGCGGACGGATCATGATCGACGGTCACGACGTCACCAATCTGCCGATGTATCAGCGCGCGCGCCTTGGCGTCGGTTATCTTCCACAGGAGGCTTCAATTTTTCGCGGCCTCACGGTCGAGCAAAACCTGCGTGCGGTGGTCGAGCTGATTGAAAGCAACAAAGACAAGCAGCAGAAGATTATCGACGATCTCTTGAATGAGTTTCACATCACCCATATCCGCAACGCGCCGGCGATTGCGCTTTCCGGCGGCGAGCGCCGCCGGGTGGAAATTGCGAGGGCGCTGGCGACGGCGCCGTCCTTCATGCTTCTGGATGAACCTTTTGCCGGGATCGATCCCCTGGCGATAGCGGAGATCCGTGAACTCGTCGCGCATCTTAAAGACCGTGGTCTCGGTGTTTTGATTACAGATCATAATGTGCGCGAGACGCTCGATAT
>JBCBSY010000140.1:0-5633 GCA_039818925.1 Pseudomonadota bacterium
GAAACGCATGAGTTTTATGATAAAGCACATAAGAACTTGCCAATGTCCGGCCCATTAATTCCGCCAACATCTCGCGATCCTTGCGGTCAATGCCAGTCTTGACGGGAAGTTCCTGAACTTGAGTTTTCAATGCTGTGACAGTCATAGCATGTCTCCTTTCATTTAAGCGCGCGTTGTTATTTCGCGCCTGCTCGATGGAAGGATGCAATTGGCGTTTTTGTAACGCTTGACGCTCAAGTGTTATGCGCGTCCGTTAGACGCCGCCGCAGCATCTGTCGCGTCGGCGTTCATCATGTGCGCAACATCGGAGAGGGCACATGAAATCTCTTGTTGCCGCTTTACCGGTAGATCTGCAAAGCGTTCGAGAAACTGTTCGTCCATCAGGGGCGGCATCGTCTTTGACGCCGCTTCTCCTTTCTCGGTGAGTCTGGCGTGAACGATCCGCCGGTCTTTTTCGCTGCGATAGCGTTCGATGTAGCCGTGGCGCTCAAGACGATCCAAAACCGTCGTCACCGTTGCCTGGCTCAGCGACACGGCCTGCGAGAGGGCCCGTGTCGTTACTTCACCGAGATCCGAGACAGCTCTGACAATGAGGGCCTGGGCCGTGGTGAAGCCGGTTGCCCGTTGCAGCCGTTTAGACTGCATGTCGCTTGCTCGGATAATCACCCGAATATCGCCCAAAACCGACTCCGCAATCTGCGGCGGGGGCGAGGTCATATCAGTTATGTGATCATGTCTAATCATTCGATATCTAAATAATAGAGATCAAAGCATGAAAGTCAAGCCCGGTCGGGCGCAGCAGGGTGCGGGCCTCGGCGAGACTTCCTTAAATAGTTGAAATTTCTTCTATAATTAATTTTGCGGCGGCCTTCGGGTCCGGCGCGTTCAGGATTGGCCGTCCCACCACCAGATGACTGGCGCCCGCTTGAATGGCCTGCTTCGGCGTTACGATCCGCTTTTGATCATCCGCGCCGGCGCCGGCGGGCCGAACGCCCGGCGTGACGATAGTCAGGGCGTCCCCGAAGCGCGCTTTGATGGCGGCGGCTTCGTGCGCTGAGGCGACAACGCCGTCGGCGCCGGCTTCGGCGGCGAACTCGGCGCGCTTCAGCACAAGATCCGGCAGCGCCATGTCGATCCCCATTTTGCCAAGGCTCGCCTGATCGAGACTGGTCAGCACCGTTACCGCAAGAATTTTCAGCCGCGTGTCGTCGCCGCGCCCGGCGACCGCGCCCTTCAACACATCAGGTTCCGCATGGACGGTCAGGAAGTCGCCGCCCAGTTTTGCGACGCTGGCGGCCCCGCGTTCGACCGTGGCCCCAATGTCGTGGAATTTGAAATCAAGAAATACTTTCTTGCCGGCCTTGCTGAGGCGTTCTGCAAGGTCGAGCCCGCCAATCGGCATCAGTTGGTAGCCGATTTTGTAGAACACGCCTTCATCGCCAATCGCTGCGATGGCGTCTTGTGCTTGCTGCACGCTCGGCAGGTCAAGCGCGATGATAAGACGATCCTTCGGGGTCATGTCGTCGCTTTCTTTTTCGTCTTCTTGGCGGAGCGCAGTTTCGGTTTGCCCGCCATTTTGCGCTTTGCTTTTGTGGCCTTGGTTGTCGCTGCGGTTTTTTTCTTCGCTGCTTTAGCTTTTTTCGGCTGATCCGGCGACAGGACTTTCTCCTTAAAGCCGCATAGCTCGACAATTGAGCAGCGCCAACATTCGGGCTTGCGCGCCTTGCAGATATAGCGCCCGTGCAGGATCAGCCAGTGGTGGGCGTGCAGAAAAAAGTCGTCCGGCACGATCTTCTCCAGCCCAAGCTCGACCTCAAGCGGGTTTTTACCGGGTGCAAGGCCGGTGCGGTTGCCGACCCTGAAAATATGCGTGTCGACGGCGATGGTCGGCTGACCAAAGGCGACGTTCATCACCACATTTGCGGTCTTGCGGCCAACGCCGGGCAGGGTTTCCAGCGCTTCACGACTTTGCGGGACCTCGCCGTCGAAATCATCGAGGATCTTCCGGGACAGTGCGATGACGTTTTTCGCTTTGTTGCGCCACAGGCCGATTGTCTTGATATAGCGCCCGAGTTTTTCTTCCCCGAGCGCCGCCATGGCTTCCGGCGTGTCGGCGATGTCAAACAGCGTCTTGGTCGCTTTGTTGACGCCTTCATCTGTCGCCTGAGCAGAGAGCGCGACAGCGACAACCAGCGTGAACGGGTTTTTGTAATGCAACTCTGTTTGCGGCGCCGGGTCGCTTGCGGAGAGCGTCTCGAAAATCGCGCGGGCGCGCTGGCGGGTCATCTTAGGCATGAACGTCTCATCTCAGAATGTGGCGCGACCATAACGCGCGCCGCTTGCCGGTAAAGTTCCTTCAAACCGAATTGCAGCGGCGAGAAAAGCTATTATGATTTCCCCATGAGCCGGGCAAAAAATCTTGAAACCATGGCCCCCGTGCAGAAAGGCCGCAGCTCTGCAGCCTCTGCCCTCGACGAATTGGCGCCGGGAGAAAGTGTTTTTGACGCCGTGCTTGCGCCCAACCGGTCTCTGCCAAATACCGGCTTCATTGCGGTGATGAGCGTTGTCATCGGGGCGAATTTCTTTTTCGGGATGTATTTCTACGCTATGGGCGCCTGGCCGGTGATCGGGTTTTGCGGCCTCGATATTCTGGCGGTTTGGATCGCCTTCAAGCTCAGCTACCGGCAGGGGCGGCTGCGGGAGCGGGTGCGCATCACTGAAGATGAGATGTGGGTCGCCAGAGTTCTTCCGTCTGGCCATGAGACGCGCTGGCGGCTGCAGCCATTCTGGACGCGGGTGTCGATCGAGCGGCCGATCGGCCATGAGAGCCAGGTCAAGGTGACGTCTCGTGGAAAGACCCTCATTTTGGGCGCTTTTCTCTCGCCGGAAGAACGCGGCCGGTTCGCTGAGGCGCTGTCGCAGGCTTTACGAAACGCGAGCTTGGGTCAGGTCCGCGGATAGGCTACACGAAAGTCGGCTTCCGTTTCAGTAGGTTCTCGATGGTCGGCTTTTTCCTTGTCGTGTTTGCGTTGCTCGCCGTGGCGGGCGGCCTTTTCTGGCGTTGGCGACGGCAGGTGAAAGAGGAACTCGCCGAGGGGGCCGGGATCGAATGGGCGCATTTGCAGCGCCACGAACCCGAATTTCTGGAGGGCGTCAGTGAAGCGGAATTTCGAGCCATTTACGCCCGGGTCCACGAACCGCGCTTTCCCGGCTATGCCCTTGCGGCGGGCGCAACATTTTTCCTGTCTTTGCCGGTCACGCTTGGGCTTTTGAGTTTTCTTCACTGGGGCGCGGAACGCACCGGCATTATCCCAGAGCCCGTGGATGTCGCCGACCGATTGTTGATCGAGGATGGAAGGCTGGTGTTTTTTAGGGAAACGCCGCCGGAAGCCGCGCTTTATTACATTCGCGACCTTGCCGGGTTTTATTATTTCTTTGGCGTGCTGGTGGTCTGGCTTGTTATAGTCTGGTTTTTCATGCGCCGATTTCATTCACGCCGCCCCGGTTATTTACGTGATGAAATCATTCGTTCTAGACAGTAGGAGACAAAGGATTGCGCTATTTGCACACCATGGTGCGGGTCAAGGATCTTGATGCATCGCTTGATTTTTATTGCAATAAGCTCGGGCTTGTTGAGGTCAACCGGTTCGATAACGAGAAAGGCCGGTTCACGCTGGTGTTCCTTGCGGCGCCTGAGGATGTTGACCTCGCCAGGGACAGAAAGGCGCCGCTGGTTGAGCTGACTTATAATTGGGACACGGAAGACTATCAGGGCGGACGCAATTTTGGTCACCTGGCCTATCGCGTGGACAATATCTACGAGGCTTGCCAGCGCCTGGCCGATGGCGGCGTTACAATCAACAGGCCGCCGCGCGATGGCCATATGGCCTTTGTGCGTTCACCGGATGGAATTTCGATTGAGCTGCTCCAGGCGGGCGAAAGCCTTGCGCCGGCGGAACCCTGGGCCAGTATGGAAAACACCGGATCTTGGTAATCCGGTTATGACTCTTTTAATGCCGCCGCGGCCAAAAATGCTGACCTGGCGCGCCTAGTAGAAAGTCCCTCATGTCGGAAATCCCAGTCCAGCTTGACAACGTCACCAAGCGATATGGCGCGTTTACCGCTGTCGACGACTTGTCGTTCTCTGTGGCACCGGGCGAAATATATGGCTTTCTCGGACCAAATGGCGCCGGCAAGACAACCACTTTGCGCATGTTGCTCGACATTGTTCAGCCAACAGCGGGGCGCATCATGGTGCTCGGCTCGTCGTCGGCAATCAGCGTGCGGCGGCGTATCGGATATCTGCCGGAAGAACGCGGGCTCTATCGCAAAATGAAAGCGGCGGACTCCATTGCTTATTTCGCGCAGTTGAGAGGTCTTTCCGCCGGTGCGGCGAAAAAGAAAGCCCATTCGCTTCTGGAAGCGTTCGGCCTTGAAAATTTCGCCCGATCAAAAAATGAGGCCCTGTCAAAGGGGATGGCGCAGAAGGTCCAGCTTCTGGCGACAATTGCTCATGAGCCGGAGCTGTTGATTTTGGATGAGCCGTTTTCCGGTCTCGACCCCATCAATCAGCAAACGCTGGAAACCCTGATCGCCGACCAGCAAGCCAGCGGGCGGACCATTATCTTTTCAACGCATGTTATGCAGCATGCGGAACGTTTGTGTGACCGGTTTCTGATTATCGCCAGGGGCCGCAAGCGGTTTGAAGGCACACTATCGGAAGCGCGGGCCGGTTTCGGTAGGTTCCTTCATGTGCGTTCCGCATCGCCGGCGGCCGCGTTCGAGGCGCTTTCGGGCGTGATCGCAGTGCGGCTGGTCCGAAATGGCGGCGAGGAAAGCGAATTCGATATTGAGCTGGCGGAAGGGGCGGACCCGCAAGTGTTTTTGCAACAGGCTGTGTCCGCCGGCATTGTGCTGACCCGGTTCGAACAAGCCGGCGCGACGCTTCATGATATCTTCATGTCGCTTGCCGGCGACGAGGCGAATGAGAAACAAGGCAATGCTGAAGATCTGCGGCGCCCGGAGGCGGCGGAATGAAACAGGTTTTTCTCATCGCCTGGCGCGAATATAAGCAATATGTCCTCTCGCGCGGATTTCTGATCTTTCTTGTCATGTTCCCGGTCAGCCTGGTCGCCTTTAGCGCCGCCATGGGACTGGTCGAACGGAACAAACCGATCCGCGCGTTTGTCGTTTATGATGAAACCGGCGTTTATTCAGATGACATCGATCGCGAAATCGAGCGGCGATATCTGTTTTCGGCGATCTCCGGCTGGGACGCCTATGTGACGGCTGGAACGCCGGTAGAGGCGCTCGATGAAATCCCGGCGCCGTTCCGGCCGGATACGCTGGATGACGCGCGCGCCCGGGCTTTCGAGAGCGCCGGCGGGTTTGCCGCCGCGCGTGATGCAGCTGCGCCTTATCTGCGCGACGGCATGCCCTCTTACACATTGCCGCGGCCGAGCTTTGAGCGCCTTGAGATCGCTAACGTGGCGCCGGGCGCAACCAGCCTTGAAAACGCCGAAGAAATCTTGCGCCCGTTTTTGCTGGATGAGCGCCGCGTTGGGCGCGCCGACGGGACGGCGGCGCCCCTATTCGCCGCCGTGCTGATCCCCGCGGATTTCTCGGCCGCCCCG
>JBCBSY010000141.1:0-5625 GCA_039818925.1 Pseudomonadota bacterium
CATAGCAGCGCCGCGGCCAACGCAAAGCCGGAATTCACACCAAAGAGCACGATCCCAGTACGGGATGGTTAACGGCAGGCGCTTTGCAAGATTTTTCCAAAGCTTGGCGTTTTTTGCGCCGGATTGGTCCCCGTAAGGCAAAGGCTGTCTCAAATGAACACGACCCGGGCTTCCGACGATAGAGAAGACTTGCTGCACGGCTGGCGCGCCGCGGCGCCGCGCGCCCGGCGGGCGGCGATGGCGGTTTTCTCCTGGCGCGAGCCCGGTTGGTCATTTTTGTATGCGATTGGGGGGGCGGCCCTTTTCGTCGCCGCCGCTGTCTTTGCGCCAGCTTTGTTAAGCTTGTCGCCGACGGTTGACCTGATTGGCCCGATCGCAGAGGCGCGCGCCGTCTTCGCCGGCGAGGCGGCGTTCGCAACGCAGGACGCGCCGCTTTATCTGTTGTTGCTGGCCGGCGCTGACATCTTTGTCGATGCGCCGGGGCGCGTCCACCTTGTTGCAAAGGCGATGGGCGCGATTTTGCTTGTTTATACATTCGCGTCTCTCTGCGTGACTCGCTTCCCGGCGCTTTTTTCCGCACTCGCAACAGCGGCGTTGGCGGCGTTTATCGCGGCGCCATTTTCCGGGGCTGAGGAGCTTGGCCTAGCGCTCTTTCTTGCATGCGGACTTTGCTTTTTGACGATGACGGCTGACGATTCCGCATCGCGCGCCCGGTTTGAGGGCGCGCTTGGCGGCGTCATTTTAATTGCGCTCTGGCTGCTTAATCCGGTCTTCGCCCTAATCGGTTTTGTAATGCTTTCCGCCTGTCCGTTTCTGACAGGGCGTTTTGCCCTATGGCGCTATGTAACGGCGCTCGTAATTGCGCTTCTGCTCGCCGGCTTGCTGGAATTTGTCGCCCCAGGAGTGAACGCCGCCCGCGCCGAGGCGGCGCAGCACCTTTCCTTAAGCGCGCTTGTCCAAAGCAGTGAAAGTGCAATTGGCATGGGCGCTGCGGCCTTTGGGGCGCTTATGGTCCTGACGGCAAGTGCGGTTTTCGGCGGCGCGGCGCATTGGAGAAACTGGGTGAGCGCCGGCGGGTTGATGTTGGCGGGCGTCATCGCCGCAAAACTCACCAACGCAAATCCGCTGCCCGTCTTTGCACTCTCCGCCGGAGTTGCGTGTTTTTCGGTCGCTTCACCGTTTTATGACGGGCTGTTCCGCCACCATGATCGCGCCAGCGTCGCAACCTCATTGATCGCCGCCGGACTGACGCTGTTCTGGACCGGCGCCATTGTTCTTCATGCGCTCGGCCAGTTTTCCCTGCAGCACCGGTTGACGTTGGCGGCGCCGGAAAACTTTCGCACGGAACTTGCGCTTGTGCAGCCGGGCGGTCCAACCATCGCCAACTGGGTTGAAGAAGGACGCTTTTCCACGCCGGAAGCGCGTGAGTTTTTTGCGCTGACCCCGGTTGATCAGTCAGCCATGTTGCTTGAGGCCGCCGATCGCGCCCGGCGCATTACCGCTGGCGGGTTGGACGTTGCGTTTCTGACCGGCGCGGACACGGCTTGCGTACTCGCAGAACAGCGCGCGTGTTATGCAGATGGTCCGGCGGCGGCGAAAGCTTCGAATGTGGTTTTTGTTCCGCGTCTAGAGATGGACCCGAAGACCACCGAAGCCAAAGGCCGGGCGGAGGCGTTGCTCTATACGCAATTTAAAATGGTGGAGCGCACGGCGCTCTGGGAAATCTGGGTGCGGCGGGACGAACCAACCCCGGCGGGCATGTTTCCCGCGTCAGACGCGCTTTACCGCTAGAAAACGCCCCGCGCGATGAAAGACGGATTGTCAAAACCGCGCGCCCTTTTGCCGTAGGCCAGCGGCGTTGCATCCGGATGTACAAGGACACGGCCGCCCGCTGCTTCCAGGACCGCCTGTCCGGCGCCGGTATCCCATTCCATCGTGCGTCCAAAACGCGGATAGATGTCCGCGACGCCTTCCGCCAGCAGACAGAATTTCAGGGATGACCCTGCTGCGGCGAACTCCTTCACATTTAGCGTTTTCAAATATGCATCCGTTTCGGCGGAGCGGTGGGATCGGCTTGCCAGGGCGACAAGTCCGTCAGGCGATGGCGCGCGCGCGGCGATGGCCTGTTGCGGGCCCATCTCGCCGTTCTCCTGAACGATCGCCTTCCACGCGCCGCCGCGCCCGCCTGCATAGAGCGTCCGGATCGCCGGGGCGTAGACAATCCCGAATACCGGGCGGCCACGTTCGATGAGCGCGATGTTGACGGTGAATTCCCCGGTCCGGTTGACAAACTCGCGTGTGCCATCCAGCGGGTCGACCAGAAAAAACCGGTCGCCCAATGGATCGGGGATTTCACCGGCTGAGGCGCGCTCTTCCGCGAGTACGGGAATTGCCGGCGCGAACGCCATCAGCCCCGCCAGAATAATGTCTTCAGCAATGCGGTCAGCCTCAGTGACCGGTGAGGCGTCGGGCTTAGCGTCAGCTTTGAAATCGCTTTTGTAGACGGTCATCACCGCTGCGCCAGCGTTCAGCGCCACCGGGCAAAGCGTGTTTGAAAGCTCGTCAGAAGTGAACCGATCGGACATCTGAGTCTCATGACCAACGCAACCAACGATGGCAATTGGCGATTTGCCGCGCTTAGCGGAAGGCGACGATTGTGAAGCCGGCGGTCTGGCGCGGCGTCAGGCCGTTGCAGGGCAGGATTTCCTGTACGATCCAGCCTTCATCGGCGAGCTGATTAAGCCGTACCTGCAAAGCCGCTGCAGCGGCGCGGCCATAGTCTCGTTCGTCGGCGACAAGGCCCAACGGACGGACCTTGGCGTCCCGCCAGCTGACATGAAAAGCCGCAAACTGTTTCGACATGGCACAGGTAACCTTTTTGACGTAAATTCGTCTTATTCCTAGTGAATAGATATTCAAGCATTGGGCCGGAGATCTCGCCAGCAGTGGGTGCGGCGAGCTTTGCTGAAAAGGCGGATTGCTCATTGCTGCGTACTGAGGGATAAACCCTGCGATGGCGGAACCGGGCCTTAGCAGCAGCGTAGACAGTTTCTCCACCGATGGCGTGCGTCATCGCGGGCCAGTTGCGCGCGCCCTCCTCGGCGACATCGTACAGTTTATTGACTTCCTATTGGTGATCATCACTTCAGTGGGGGTGGCTTTTCTCTATCACACTTTCGTTCTCGAAACGGAATTCGATATTCAATATTATGTCGCCGCTGGAATCATGGGGGCTACCGGCCTGACAGCTTTGATGCGTCGGGACGGATATTACGAGTTTGATCAGATCGCGCTGGCAAGCCGTTCTATTCGTGCGGTGGTGTATCGCTGGGCCCTGGTGCTTTTGGGGCTGCTTGCATTTGCGTTTGCTCTGAAGATCTCTGAGAATTTCTCACGGGTGTGGCTTGGCGCATGGTCGTTTGCAGCAACAGTCTCGGTCGTCACGGTGCGTTTTTGTGCAAGCGCCGTCGTGCGCCGGATGAGCCGCGACGGTGGTGTCTTCTCCCGGCGCGTAGCAGTCGTCGGCGCGACGTCGCTCGGCGTCAAATTTGCTGAACGCGCGACGGCGTCACCCGTCGGGATTTCAATTGCAGGCGTTTACGATGCGGGGCTTAGCGACACTGGCGATGCGCATCTGGCCGGTGTGAAAGGGGATCTCGACGATCTGGCCTTCGCTGCCCGGAACGGCGAGATCGACGACATCGTCATTGCGGTTCCGCGCGCGGCGCCGGCGGATATGTCAAATTTGGTGCGCCGTCTCTCCATTTTGCCTGTCTCGATTGCGATCTGTCCCAACATTCATTGGCTTGATCACCTCGGCGGCGAGATCAACGATGTTGGCGGCGTTCGGGTGCTGTCGCTTTACCGCCGTCCGCTTGAAGGCTGGGGCGGAGTTCTCAAGACAATCGAAGATTATGTGCTTGGCGTCGCCGCATTGATCCTTCTGTCGCCATTGATGCTTTTCATAGCGCTCGCAATTCGTCTGCAGGGCAAGGGACCGGTCTTGTTTTCCCAAAAACGGCATGGCTTTAACAACGCGGTGTTCAAGGTCTATAAATTCCGCACCATGACGGTCGCCGAAGACGGCGAGGAGATCACCCAGGCCAAGCCTGGCGATAAGCGTATTACGCCGGTCGGGCGCTTCTTACGGCGCTATAGCCTCGATGAGCTGCCGCAGCTTTTCAATGTCATCGGGGGTGAAATGTCGCTGGTCGGCCCGCGGCCGCATGCGCTTGCGCATAATCACCAATATGCCCGCGCCATCGAGAACTATTCGGGCCGTCACAAGGTGAAGCCGGGCATTACCGGCTGGGCGCAAGTGAATGGCTTTCGAGGCGAAACGTCGGAAAACGAGCAAATGGCCGACCGGGTCAAGTATGATCTTGCCTATGTGGACAATTGGTCATTGTGGTTTGACATCAAAATTCTGGTTTTGACCGTCAAAGCGGTGGTCTTTCCCAAAAACGCCGTCTAAGAACCCATTTCTGTCAAGGCGCTGTCAACAGCGCCGCGTGTTCTCCGAGCCGCTAAGCGGTCGCGGCCGGCGGGTCTAACAATGGGAATTCAGGCGCCGGAAATGGCGGCGCCAATTCGGATACTGGGAATTCTGGCACTGGGAATATTGCAATGCGCGTCACGATGATTGGCACCGGGTATGTTGGCCTTGTCTCCGGGGCTTGTTTTGCTGATTTTGGCCATGATGTCGTTTGTGTCGACAAGGATCGGGCAAAAATCGAGAAGCTGCGGGCGGGCGAGATCCCGATTTATGAGCCGGGCCTAGAGGCCTTGGTGGCGGAGAATGTGAAAGCTGGACGCTTGTCATTCAGCCTTGATCTTGCGGCGTCGACGCCAAAAGCTGATGCGGTTTTCATCGCCGTGGGCACGCCGTCGCGCCGCGGTGATGGCTTTGCAGATCTTTCCTATGTGCACAAAGCCGCCGAAGAAATCGCCGAAGTGATGGACGGCTACACAGTTGTGGTCACCAAGTCGACGGTGCCGGTCGGCACCGGCGCCGAAGTTGAGGATATTATTCGCCGGGTCCGTCCGGATGCGGATTTTTCCGTTGTTTCAAATCCGGAGTTTTTACGCGAGGGCGCGGCGATCATGGATTTCAAACGCCCGGACCGCGTTGTGGTCGGCGCAGAAGACGAGCGCGCGCAAAAAGTGATGCGTGAGCTTTATCGCCCGCTCTATCTCAACGAAACACCGATTGTATTCACCAATCGCACCACGTCGGAACTGATTAAGTACGCCGCCAACGCATTCCTTGCGACGAAAATAACTTTCATCAACGAGATGGCGGATATCTGTGAAAAGGTCGGCGCCAATGTACAGGAAGTCGCGCGCGGCATTGGTCTCGATGGACGGATCGGGTCGAAGTTTTTGCATGCCGGGCCCGGCTATGGCGGGTCATGTTTCCCGAAGGATACGCTGGCGCTGGTGCGCACGGCGCAAGTCCATGAAGCGCCAACCAAGATTGTTGAGGCGGTGGTCGCAATAAATGATGCGCGCAAAAAGGGCATGGCCAGGCGTGTGATCGACGCCTGCGATGGGTCGCTTGACGGAAAAACCATTGCGGTGCTTGGCCTGACATTCAAACCCAACACCGATGACATGCGCGATGCG
>JBCBSY010000142.1:0-5623 GCA_039818925.1 Pseudomonadota bacterium
GCGCCTCCTTTCAACAGCTTGACCAATTCGCGCGCCTCAGCATCCGTATCATTGACGCCCTTCAGCATCACATATTCGAAGGTGATGCGGCGGGCGTTGGAAAGACCGGGATAGGCGCAGCAGGCGTCCATCAATTCGGCAATCGGGTATTTGCGGTTGATCGGCACCAGTTCATCGCGCAGCGGGTCGTTCGTTGCGTGCAGCGAAATCGCCAGCATCGCTGAAGTGACTTCGCCCAGCCGTTTAATCTCCGGCACGACGCCAGAGGTCGACACAGTCACCCGGCGCCGGGAAATCGAAATGCCGTCGCCATCCGAAATGACGTCAATGGCGCGCGCCACATTGTCGAGATTATAAAGCGGCTCGCCCATGCCCATAAAGACGATATTGGAAAGACGCCGGTCAGGACCGCCAGACGGCCATTCCTCAAGATCGTCCTTGACCGCCATCACCTGATTGACAATTTCTGCGGACGTCAGATTACGGACAAGTTTTTGCGTGCCCGTATGGCAAAAGGTGCAGGCCAGCGTACAGCCAACCTGCGAGGACACGCAGAGCGCTCCAGCGCGGCCCACATCAGGGATGAAAACACATTCAACCTCGACACCCGGCGACAGGCGGATCAGGTATTTCCGCGTTCCGTCAACCGAGATCAACCGTTCCGTCACTTCGGGGCGCGCAACCGCAAACTGTTCGACAAGCCCGGCGCGCATCGCCTTGGAGATATCAGTCATCCCGGCAAAATCCGTGGCGCCGTGAATATAAATCCAATTCCAAAGCTGATTCGCCCGCATCCGCGCCCTTTTCGGATCGAGTGAAAAGGCCCCCGCCATCGCCGCCGTAAGCTCCTCGCGGGTCATCCCGGCAAGATTTTCGGGCCCTGCATTTTGCGGGCGCGCGGAGAGATCAAGTTCAGCCATGGCGGGCGATATAGGGGGTAATCCACAGCCCCGCAATCGTTCAGCCGGCCGCGGCGTGCTCACGCGCCAGCCGAAGCCGCTCGATGCTGTCTTCGGGCCAATATTCACTGCGCCGGTAATAGGCGCTCACGGCGGGAATTTCGTGGTTGATCGAAACCCAGGGCTGTTTCGACGCGGTGTAAATGTTGATATCCGGCGGAAACATCCCCGGCGCGTCAAGCGTACCTACACGGATAAACGCCACTGTCTCACCAGTCCCGGAGTAATGGCTCCACAAGGCGACCTGGCAGGCGGCGCAGCGATGAATTTTCTGGCCCCGGCCGCTCTCCGACGGGACTTCGATGACAACCGCGCTCGCTGCAAGCGTTTCCACACATTCGGTTTCAATCAATGCGTTCAGCGCAAAGGCCGCGCCGGTCTCTCTTTGACACCAGTGGCAATGACAGCAATGAACAAAAAGCGGGCGGTCCGTCAGGCGGTAACGCGTCTCCCCGCAGGCGCAGCCGCCCTCCGCCGAAAAAGCGCTCTCCTCGCTCATGCGCGCCTCCCTCGTTCTTGTCGCCCCAGTTTAGCGGTCCTGACGCCTGACGAGAATAAAAAAGGCGCCATTGATGATTGCCTTACGTGAGCGCCCATGATGTGACTCATAGCATATTGGAGTTTTGATTTTGACGGACGCGCCCGCGCCCCAGCCCGCAGAGCCAGTCACCACCCCGCGTCAGCGACAGCTCGCGATTGCGCTTTTACTGGTGGGGGCGGTGAGTGCAGGCATGGGCCAGACCATTGTTTTTTCAGTGTTGCCGCCGCTAGCGCGCGACATCGGGCTATCGAATTTTCAGGTCGGGCTGATTTTCATGATCTCGGCCTGCGGCTGGGTGTTCTGCGGGCCGCGCTGGGGCCGAGCAAGCGACATGCGCGGGCGGAAAGTTTTCATCCTGACCGGCATGATTGGCTTCGCCATCTCAATGACCTTGTTTGGCGCGACGGTGGAACTTGGCTTAATCGGCGCGCTCTCAGGTCTGCCGCTTTATCTCCTGATGATCGCCATGCGCGCGATCTACGGCGTCTTGGGGTCCGCCGGGCCGCCGGCGGCGCAAGCTTACATTGCGGACCGAACCTCCAAACAGGATCGCACGGCCGGGATCGCCAGTTTTTCCGCCGCCTTCGGTTTTGGCGCCATGCTGGGCCCGAGTTTTGGCGCCGCCACTTCGCTATTGGGCCCGACAGCGCCTTTTTACGCCGCGTCCGCGCTCGGGGCCGCGCTGACGATTGCTGTTTATGCCTTTTTGCCGGAGCGCACGGGTCCAACAAAACGCCAAAGGTCTGCAAAAGTCCGGCTCAGCGACCCGCGCCTGACGCCGTTTTTTGTTTTTGCGCTTGCCTTCGGCGTCATTAACGCCATCCCGATCCAGACAATCGCGTTTTATTTTATTGACCGGCTTGGATACTCGACGGCGGCGGCGCCCGGCTTTGTCAGCATCGGGCTTACGGCCAGCGCCATCTCTTCATTGTTGGCGCAATTGGTTGTGGTGCAGCGATTGCGCCTGCCGCCGGCGAGACTGATGCGGATTGCGCCAGGCCTGATGGTGGCGGGGCACGCGCTGATTTTCCTCTCCGATACATTGTGGCCAGTGGTGATCGGCATGATGGCGAGCGGCTTTGGTTCCGGTCTTGCCGTGCCGGCGTCCGTGGCCGCATCGTCGCTTGCTGTCAAACCGGATGAGCAAGGCGGCGCAATCGGGCTCGCCAATTCCGCTGGCGCAGCGGGCTTTATTGTCTCACCCGTACTCGGCTTTGCGCTTTACGCGGTTGCGCCGCAAACCCCATACATGTTTACCGCCGGGGCGGCGGTCTTTTTGCTGGCTTATGCCTGGATGAGCCCTCGGGTCGGCGGCGCCGTGCCGCCAAGCGACGACAATGTTCCGGAGGAGGCCATTTCCGGCCCCGCAGCGGCGCCGTATCATCGGGGTCGCTAGCAGCGCGCGTTAATCAACCGTCATCTGCCCGTCATCGTCAAAGAAGAGGATATCCCCCGGCTGGCAGTCCAGCTCCTTGCAGATCGCTTCAAGCGTAGAGAAACGAATCGCCTTCGCCTTCCCGGTTTTGAGGATCGACAAATTGGCGATGGTCACACCCACGCGTTCTGAAAGCTCCGTCAGCGACATGCCGCGGTCCAGCAAAACACGATCGAGTTTGACCGAAATACCCATTAAACTGTTAAGTCCTGTTCTTCTTTAAGCTCCGCGCCGTCGCGGAAGACCGTCGCCAGGGCAAAAGCAAGCAAAATGGCGACCCAGGGCGCCGGTGAGAGAATCACGCTGATGCCCTCAAAATCCGCCCAGCCCGCCAGCGCAATCAGGCCGACGAGAATCCATATGCCGTAAACGGAAAATTGCGCGATCACGCCGGCGTAACCCATGCGCCGAAGACGCACGCCATTGTCGCGCACAAAGGGGTTTCCCGTTAAAACATTGCGCAGAACGCCGAGCATTTGCCGGATGACATAAATCCCCATGACGACAAAAATGACCAGAACCAGCGCCTCAGCATAAAGCGCCGCTTGCGTCATATCCTCATCGAAAACAGCGCCGATATATCCCGTTGGCCATTGCGCATCAGGATCGTTTGGATCGCCGCCAATACGCAGTGGAAAAAAGGGGGCGCCCAGTGCGGTCAATGGGATCGCGACAAGAAGAAAAACCAACGCCCATTGCGAAAAGACCAGCAGTTTAATCAGGATCGGGACCGCCTGATCCTTTTTGCCGGAGCCGATTTTATGTGCGCTTTCCGGCCCCATCAGACGGTCAAATCCTGCTCTTCTTTCATGCGTGCGCCCTCACGGAAAACTTCCGCGAGCACAAACACGGCAATGATCGCAAGCCAGGCGATGAAGGAAGAATTGATGTCGACTTCGGCGTCGAAAATCAGCGACAGGAATCCGAATGCGAACTTGGCGCCTTCGCCCATCATCAGCGCATAACCAACGCCGCGAAACCGGTCGGCGTTTTCCTTTACGAAGGGCGAGCCGAAGCGCAGTGTTTTAAGAATTTCCAAGAGCCGATTCACAACGAACAGCATCACTGCGATGGTTACAAAAGTGTTGGCGACATCGAAGAAATCACCGACATCGATCCCATCGCCGTCATTAATAGTGACGCTGTCGCTACCTGAAAAAAAATCGACCAGCGTGGGCACAAACGGCATGATGATCAACGCGATGGTCACGCCGAAAAATGCGATCAACAAAATGATCCGCGTGACATGTAATCCAACCGCAAGAATGGAGGACAGCGATCCTTTGCCTATCGCCCGCATGCTGAAAATCTCCGTTTATGGTGGTTGACGGCCCCCGGCGGCGACTGGGAATGCGCCGCTGAAGGGCCTCGAAGACTTTATTTAGAAAAAGGCGACGAGGCAGAAAGCTTTTTCGCAGCTTTGCGGAGCGCCGTCAGCCCCGTCCGCTGGCGCGGCGACTGCGAGGGAGTAAAGGCTCGCCGCCGCCACTGCTGCAAATAGGCCTGTTGAGACAATTTGCGCGAATTTGGACATTAGACTGCCCCTGCGAAGGATCCGATCGCCGAAAAATAACCGGCGCCGATCAAGGTGATGGTGACCAAAACAGCCAGTCCATTGACAAGGCCACCGAATTTTCCGACACTATCGTTTGAGTTTGCAAAGCGCATGGGTTTCTCCTTTTCTTTCCTGTGTTAGCGGCTCTTCTGTTTTTCTTGAGCGGTCAGGTCTTTCCTGCCGCTCTTTTTTTCGGGCTTTTGCGGTCTTTTTGCCGGCTGGGCCCTGATTTTCCGGGAATTCCCGGGGGTTTCTCCTTTGGGCTCTTTTTGCCGGTAATCCGGTCTTTTTGGCCCTTTTGTTGATCACCCCTCAGCTGGTATCCACTTTCGGGGTCTTCCTGGTGCGGCGGTTGATCCGTCGTCTTGTTGATTATCGATATACACTTATCGAAAAACGATGCAAGTCTTTTTTGCCGAAAAACGATAATTTTTTTTCGATAAGGAATAAATAGATGGGCAAAAACGTGCGGAAATTGAGGCCTGGAGAGCTCGTTATTGCTTCTCACAACCAAGGAAAAGTAAATGAAATCAATGATTTACTTTCACCCCTTGGAATTGTGGCGATGTCAGCAAAAAAAATGGGCCTGGACGACCCGGAAGAGACCGGATCGACCTTCTCCGAGAACGCTGAGTTGAAGGCGATCGCGGCCGCCAAGGCTTCAAATCTGCCGGCGCTTGCCGATGATTCCGGTCTGTCCGTAACTGCGCTTGGCGGCGCGCCGGGGGTTTTTTCCGCCCGTTGGGCCGGGGAGCCGCGCGATTTCACCGCAGCAATGAAAAAAGTTGAATCGGCGCTGTTCGACTCCGGAACCGAAGATTTTTCCGCCCGGTTTGTCTGTGTTCTTTGCCTGGCCTGGCCGGACGGGCATCGCGAGTTTTTTGAGGGCGAAGTGCGTGGAACGCTGCTTTTTCCCCCGCGCGGCGACAAGGGCTTCGGGTATGATCCGATTTTCGTCCCCAATGGCTACCATGTCACTTTTGCGGAAATGGCGCCGGAGGAAAAGCAGGCGATCTCTCATCGCGCCGACGCCTTCCGTAAGCTGATGAAAGTGCATTTTTAATGTTCAGAGTTCTTCTTTCCCTATCGCTACTTATGTTGAGCTTCAGCGTAGTTGCCGCGAGTGAACCGCA
>JBCBSY010000143.1:0-5588 GCA_039818925.1 Pseudomonadota bacterium
GTCGGCGACACGCTTTTCATGCCCGACTATGGGACGGCGCGTTGCGATTTTCCTGGCGGCGACGCGCGCACGCTCTATCGATCGATTCAAAAGATTTTTGCGCTTCCAGACGAAACGAGGCTCTTCATGTGTCACGATTACAAGGCTCCGCCGGGCCGCACCGAATTCGCCTGGGAGACAACGGTCGCGCAAGAACGCGCGGAGAACGTTCATGTACGCGATGGCGTGAGTGAAAATGACTTTGTCGAAATGCGCGAGGCAAGAGACAAAACCCTTTCCATGCCAAAGCTCATTCTCCCGTCGGTGCAGGTGAATATGCGCGCCGGCGAGACCCCGCCACCGGAAGACAATGGCATTTCTTACCTAAAATTGCCGGTCAACACCCTTTAGCATTCCATCAGGCCGGAAAACTGCGATATATACGCAGCATGGAAAATCAGAACTTCTTTGCAGCGCTTCTAAACGCCTACCAATCTAAAACAGACAAACCGTTTTTGCACCTTATCGACGGGCGCGTTATCACTTATGGCGAAATAGATGCGCTATCATCGCAGATCGCGGGCGCCCTTTTACAAACCGGCGCCATGCCCGGCGACCGGGTCGTTGCTCAAGTTGAAAAGTCGCCGGAAAATATCGCGCTCTATCTGGGCGTACTACGGGCGGGTCTGGTTTATGTGCCTTTGAATACGGCGTACACGACCGAAGAACTCGCCTATTTTCTGGATGACGCCGAACCGGTGATTTTTGTCTATGCGCCCGAAAAACACGCAGAATTGTCGCCCATCATCAGGAAAGCGAACATCGCCAACGCGCTCACACTTGGCGCCGAAAGCGACGGAAGCTTGATCGAGGCGGCGAAAACGGCGGCGGCGTTTCCGGCGATCGAACATCGCCAAACAAATGATCTCGCCGTCATTCTTTATACCTCCGGCACCACCGGGCGTTCAAAAGGCGCCATGCTCACGCATGAAAACCTGTCGTCCAACGCCAAAACGCTGAACTCGTTATGGGGGTTTTCAGCAAAAGACGTCCTGTTGCATGCCCTACCGGTGTTTCACATCCACGGGCTCTTTGTCGCGCTTCACACAGCGATGTTAAGCGCGGCGGAGGTGCTTTTTCTTCCCAAGTTCGATATTGCCGAGTTGCGCCGCCAACTGCCCCGTGCAACCGTCATGATGGGCGTGCCTACATTTTATACGCGACTTCTCGCCGAGATGAATTTTGGCGCCGCTGACGTTGATCACATGCGCCTATTCACTTCTGGATCCGCGCCACTGACTGTCGAAGCATTCAACGAATTCAAAAACCGAACTGGTCACACTATTCTTGAGCGATACGGCATGTCGGAAGCGGGCATGATCACCTCCAACCCGCTTGATGGAGACCACATCGCCGGCACGGTCGGCTTTGCGTTGCCGGACATATCAGTGCGGATAGACGCACAGAACAAGACCGGCCCCGGCGAAGTGGAAGTGAAAGGCCCCAACATTTTCGACGGCTACTGGAAGAAACCAGAGAAAACGCGGGAAGTATTCACATCCGATGGCTGGTTCAGAACCGGTGATATTGGTGAACTTGATATTGAAGGCCGGCTTTCGCTTGTTGGTCGCGACAAAGATCTCATCATCGCAGGCGGCTTCAATATCTACCCGATCGAAATTGAGCAGGCGCTAAACGCAGCGCCCGGTGTTCTCGAAAGCGCTGTAATTGGCGCGCCCCATCCGGATATGGGCGAAGGGGTTGTCGCTGTTCTCGTCGCTGACGGTGAAAAAGCAGATCAAGAGAACCTGACAAAGGCGATTTCTTCATTGGCGAAATTTAAGCGGCCACGCCAGTTCTGCTGGGTAGATGCATTGCCGCGTAACGCCATGGGAAAGGTGCAAAAGCAAGTCCTGCGCGAAAAATTCAGGAGCGCCTTTGACTGAAGTCAGTTTGTTTCGCGATGGAGAACAACAATATCATCGCCTTTATAAATGGTGCGCGCCGTTTCCTTAAATCCGCATTTTTCCGCTACCCTGATGGAAGCAATATGCGGTGTACTGACGATACAGGACATGCGAGCGCCGCCGAAATGATCATCGCCCCACTTTACCGCCGCTTTCGCGGCTTCCGTTGCATAGCCTTTGCCATGAGCCGCCCGTCCGAACACCCAGCCGATTTCCGGCTCGCCCTTGAGTGATGGGGTGATGGTTCGCTTGAAATCGACAAAGCCAACCTCGCCGATTACCGCACCACTTTTTCTCTCTATAACCATCCAATAACCAAAGCCCATCATCGGCCAGTGCCCCGCAATGCGCAAAAACCCCGACCAGGAATCCTCTTCGCTTAAAGGATCTTTGGTGATGTGTTCCACGACCTTTCGATCCGCCCACATCGCCGCAAATGCCGGAAAATCTTCTATCTCAGGGCCGCGCATCGTAAGGCGTTCAGTTTCCAAAACTGGCGCCGAGCCGCGCCACAGCAACCTGACATCACTGGCCATTACTTCGACTTCGCCTCATCGATATAGGAATTAATTCGTGTACGCAATATATCGAGCGGAAGACCACCGCCGTTCAATACGGCATCGTGAAACGTGCGAATATCAAAGTCTTCTCCGAGTTCCCTTTCGGCCTTCGCTCGAAGCTCCCAAATGGTAAGTTCTCCCATTTTGTATGAAAGCGCCTGCCCGGGCCAGGCAATGTAGCGGTCAACTTCGGTCTGGACATTGTGAAGCGACAGTGCGGTGTTCTCCGCGAGGTAGTCCAGCGCTTGCTGGCGGGTCCAGCCTTTGGCGTGCAGCCCTGTATCAATGACCAGCCGACACGCGCGCCACATCTCATAGGAAAGCCGGCCAAAATCATCGTAGGGTGTTTCATAAACGCCCATTTCAACGCCGAGCTTCTCTGCATAAAGCCCCCACCCCTCTCCAAAGGCATGGGGATAAAACTGTTTGCGGAATTCCGGCGCGCCTTCTATCTCCAACGCCAATGCGTTCTGAAGGTGGTGACCCGGCGTTGCCTCATGCAAGGTCAAAGCCGTCATCTCATAAAACGGCCTTTTGTCGAGTGCGTAGGTATTCACCCAATACTGGCCGCCGCGGTCAGCGTCTTCGGCAGCGCCGATATATCGACCGGTGGTATAGTTTGGCGCAATCTCCGCCGGTACTGGCTCCACTGAATAGGGTTGGCGCGGCAACTTCCCGAACCACGCCGGCAAGCGTCCGTCAATATCTTTCGCAATCCATGCCGCGCGCTCCAACAGATCTTGGGGTGTTTTTGGATAGAACTGTTCATCCGTGCGCAGAAATTCGATAAATTCCCGGAAGGTGCCGTCGAAACCGGTTTCGGCAATGACTTCCGCCATTTCATTACGAATGCGATCCACCTCATCAAGACCGAGCCTATGGATGCTCTCCGGAGTCACCGTGTCCAGCGATGTATAGTAACGCACAAGAGCGGTGTAATAGGCGCGCCCATCGGGAAGATCATAGGCGCCGATCGTGTCCCGCGCTGCGGGCATGTACTCGTCTCTCATGAACGCCGCCAGGTCAGCATAGTTGGGTATAATTTTCTCATCCAGCACGGTCATGGCCTGCCGGCGCAGGGCGGCGGCCCGGCGCGATGAAATTGAGTCCGGCATTGATCTAAACGGCGCATAATGTGGATGCGCCGCAGCGTTGTCTTTCACCTGCGCCTCAAAGGACGGCAAGATATAGGGAAGAATTTCCTTTGGCTGCGTAAAACCATCGGCCATGCCGCGCCGCATATTCTCGATATTCTGACGGAGATATTCGGGCAAGGCGTTAAGGCGCGCGATGTAATCGACATAGTCCTGTTCATCGCGAAACGAAGTTGCGCCGACAACGAAACCGAATGACATGTGAAAGCCGCTATCAGCGAGGAACGGCATGCGCCACCGATCAAACTCTGAAAGAGAGAGGTCATGTTTCAAAATGAACGCCAGCAGATCGGCGCTGAGTGCGTTATTTTCGTCAAGCGCATTACGATCAATCGCTGCGAGCTGATCTGCAAAGGCTTGCGTGCTTTCGCGGCGACGCTCGTAATCCTGCGGCGTCACCTTTGGTATCTGATCATCGTAACCGCTCACGCCGTTCCGCGTTGCTGCGAAGGGATCTTCGCGCATTTCGTTTGACCAATATTCCTCGAACAACTTATTCAGCGCTTCTGAAGACGACGCCATGGCTGGCGTCGAAACGCACATGGCGCAAATTCCGATCATCGCGAGTCTTCTGATCAACATCATGAAAGGGCTCCCTTCGTCCTCAGCATCGCCTGCCGCACCCTGAAGAATCACGTTCATGCTACCATGTTGCCGCGATGTGAACACGCTCTCACAGGCGTGAATTCTTGTGTGTTGCCGCGTGCCCCTCCCCCAGCTAGGCAAGACAACGCCAGACAACAGGAGTTCATCATGTCCCGCCGATTTATTCCCGCCTTCGCCTTTGTTTTTGCAAGTCTCTTCGCCGTCTCTGCAATTGCAAAAGACCCGGTTTACACCGCGCGTTTTTCAAACATCGCCGTCGAAGGGTACGACCCGGTCGCCTATTTCACGCAAGGCGAGCCGGTCAAGGGAGACAGACAGTTTTCCCTCGACTACAACGGCGCCGAGTGGCGTTTCTCAACCGCTGAAAATCTCGCCGCGTTCGAGGCGGATCCAACGAAATACGCCCCACAATATGGTGGCTACTGTTCATGGGCTGTCTCTCAAGGCTATACCGCCCGGGGCAATCCGAAAAACTGGACCATCGTCGAGGATAAGCTGTATTTAAATTACAATGATGAAATTCAGGCGCGCTGGACGAAAGATATTCCCGGTTTTATCAACACCGCAAATCAGAACTGGCCTGACGTTTTAAACTAGATTTCAAAGCCTCGCAAAAAGCGAAAACGCGCCTTCTGAGTTGAAAAAACTCAATACCAATGACGGCAGGCGGCGGTTTAGGCCGCCGCTTCACCTTCGCCCTCTTCCTTGAGCGGAATCAGCTTGAACTCGCCTTGTCTGACAAGGCTTCTGACAACACCGGTGACTTCACGCTGCGCAGCTTCACCGTCACTTTCGGATGGCGGCTCCATTTCAGCAAGCTCTTCTTTATACTGCTCCACCATACGCTTGGAGATATTGCCGAACAGAAACTCAACTGTTTCCTGGGCGTTGGTCTCGCCAAATTTGATCGCCGCCAACAATACCTCTCGATCAAGATCTCGAAGCACTGCGGTCGCACCGGCGGCCGGCATACGTGCATGCAGCTCTTCAAAGGTCAGGATCGCCCGCCGCACTTCGGCGCCGACTTCCGGATCAGCTTCTTTCAGGTGTTCCAAAAACGCGTCCCGTTTCGCACCGGGAAGGTAATTGATAATCTCGCCAACAGCGGCGCCGGCATTGTTCTTCGGTTTGGGGTCTTCCTCGTCGCCGTCTTCCGCTTCAGCGCCGCCAGCTGTTGGCTTCAACAATTCTTCCTCGAGAACACTGGCAATGGCGTCAAGCGCTTCTGCGGAAGGCGGCTGATTGCGCGCCAGCTCCAAAAGGATCTGTTTGGCGTAGTCGCCTTCCGTGTAATTCAAGATTTGCGCTGTTTTCTCAAAGGC
>JBCBSY010000144.1:0-5562 GCA_039818925.1 Pseudomonadota bacterium
CTGAAATTCTATTCTTCCGTGCGTCTCGATATTCGTCGCATCGGCGCGATTAAAAATCGCGACGAGGTGGTCGGCAATCAGACTCGCGTCAAGGTCGTCAAAAACAAGGTCGCGCCGCCATTCAAGCAGGTCGAATTCGACATCATGTATGGCGAAGGCGTTTCCAAAATGGGCGAGCTGATCGACCTTGGCGTTAAGGCCAATGTGGTTGAGAAATCGGGCTCATGGTTTTCCTATAACTCCGAGCGCATCGGGCAGGGACGGGAAAACGCCAAGCAGTTTCTGCGCGATCATCCCGACATGGCCGAAGAGATTGAACGCGCGATCCGCCAGAATGCGGGGCTGGTTGCAGAAGAAATGCTGACCGGGGAAAGCGCGGACGCCGGCGACGATGAAGAAGAGGCCATGGCGAAGGGCGCTTAGCGCCCCAAGCCGGGGGATCGCTTTTCTCTTGGTCGTGAAAGGCGCATGATGGATACGGTATAAGATAAGCAATATTATACGACGCTGTTCACGGCGCTGCGCGCGCAAGAATCCAAAGCACCAAGGGAGATGACAATGATCGGGTATGTGACGCTCGGGACGAATGATGTGGCGAAATCCGCGGCGTTTTATGACGCGCTGTTCTCGGAGATGGGCGTGAAGCGGATGATGGAAGGCGAGACCTTCATCGCCTGGGGTGAACCCGGAAAACCGGGCGGCGTTGGCGTCATCAAGCCAAATGACGGCAAGGCGGCGACGTTCGGCAATGGGAC
This sequence comes from Pseudomonadota bacterium, assembly GCA_039818925.1. Lineage (GTDB taxonomy): Bacteria > Pseudomonadota > Alphaproteobacteria > Caulobacterales > Parvularculaceae > Hyphococcus. Next base: position 756 of record JBCBSY010000144.1, read on the forward strand.
GATGGTGGCGATCGCTTGCGACAAGCCGGAAACCGTCGACAAGCTCTACAACAAGGCGATCGAACTCGGCGCCAAGGACGAAGGACCGGCCGGGCCTCGGGGCGACAGCTTTTACGCTGGCTATTTTCGCGACCCGGACGGCAACAAGCTCAACTTTTTCTGCATGACCTGATGGACCGGGACCGCTCTGGCGGCCCCGCCTAGACGGGCGGCGGCCATCGCCTTATGACCCTATCCCGCGCTGGTTCTCTTGGGAGCCGGCGCGGTTTTCTTATATAGCCTCTGTCGGCGCAAAGATGCAGCGCCGGCCTTGGAACCGATCAGGCAGGCCCCAAATGACGTCGCTGAAAGACATCCGGTCGCAGTTTTTAAACTTCTTTGCCGCGCGCGAACACGTCATCACGCCGTCCGCTCCGCTGGTGCCGCAAAACGATCCGACGTTGTTGTTCGTGAATGCGGGCATGGTGCCGTTCAAGAACATCTTCACCGGCGCGGAAAAACGCGACTATACGCGCGCCGCCTCTTCGCAGAAATGCCTGCGCGCGGGCGGCAAACACAATGATCTCGATAATGTCGGCTACACCGCGCGCCACCATACGTTTTTTGAGATGCTGGGAAACTTTTCCTTTGGCGACTACTTCAAGGAAGAAGCGATCGAGGCTGCCTGGACGCTGGTCCATAAGGAGTTTGGGTTGCCGGCGGACCGGCTGACCGTCACGGTCTATCATACCGACGATGAGGCCTTCGATCTGTGGCGGAAGATCGCCAGCCTGCCGGAAGAGCGGATCATTCGTATAGCGACCAATGATAATTTCTGGGCGATGGGGGACACCGGCCCGTGCGGCCCCTGCTCGGAAATATTCTATGACCATGGCGACCACATCCCGGGCGGCCCGCCAGGTTCGCCTGGCGAGGACGGCGACCGTTTTGTCGAGATCTGGAATCTCGTTTTCATGCAGTTTGAACGTCATGCGGGCGGCGCACAGGCGGATTTACCCAAGCCATCGATTGACACCGGCATGGGGCTGGAGCGGATTGCAGCTGTGCTGCAAGGCGTCCATGACAATTACGACATCGACCTTTTTCAAACCCTGATCGGGGCTTCGGTGGAACTGACGGGGCGCCCCGCGAAAGACAAGGACGCGCCGGCGCATCGGGTGATCGCCGATCATTTGCGCGCATCCAGTTTCCTGATTGCGGATGGGGTTGCGCCGTCCAATGAAGGCCGCGGATATGTTTTGCGCCGGATCATGCGCCGCGCCATGCGCTATGCGCACGGGCTTGGCGCGCGCGATCCATTGCTGGCGCGCATTGCGCCAGTTCTGGTGCAGGAGATGGGCGGCGCCTTCCCTGAACTGCAACGGGCGCAAACGCTGATCGTTGAAACACTGCGATCTGAGGAGGAAAAATTTCGCAGTTTGCTCGATCGCGGTTTGAAGCTGTTGGAGGAAGAAACGTCCGGCTTGCCACAGGGCGCGGCTTTGCCGGGCGCCGCGGCGTTCAAGCTTTACGATACATACGGTTTTCCGCTTGATTTGACGCAGGATGCGCTGCGCCGTGAGGGCCGCACCGTTGACGTAGACGGGTTCGATGCGGCGATGAAGGCGCAACGCGATGCGGCGCGCGCCGCCTGGGCAGGCTCCGGCGACGCCGCCGACGAGACGGTCTGGTTTGATCTGCGTGCGGAGCATGGCGCAAGCGAGTTCCTTGGCTATATTCACAATTCTGCTGAGGGCGTGGTGCAGGCGCTCGTCTCCGGCGGGAAGTCGGTTGATGCGGTGAAAGCTGGCGACGAGGTGGAGATTATTGTCAATCAAACGCCATTTTATGCGGAATCCGGCGGTCAGGTGGGCGACGCCGGACGCGTGACAACGGATGACGGCGCGCTGATTTTGATCAAGGATACGAAAAAGCGGGCCGTTGTTCTTCACGGCCATATCGGGACGGTCGAAAAAGGCGCCTTGAAAGTCGGTGACGCTGTTCACCTCGCTGTTGACGAGCCGCGCCGGGAGCGCATCCGCGCGAACCATTCGGTCACGCACCTTGCGCATGCCGCCTTGCGTGAGGTGCTGGGGGCGCATGTGGCGCAAAAAGGCTCGCTTGTTGCTGCGGATCGGATGCGCTTTGACATCACCAATCCGAAACCGATTTCCGCCGATGAGATTGCGGAGATTGAGCGCAGGGTGAATGCGGTTATCCGGCAGAATACGCCTGTGGAAACCCGGATCATGCCTTATGAAGATGCGGTGGAATCCGGGGCCATCGCCCTCTTTGGCGAGAAATATGACGATGATGTCAGGGTGCTGACAATGGGCCACGCGCTGGATGACAGCGACAAGCCCTATTCTGTCGAACTCTGCGGCGGCACCCATGTGCGTCGTGTCGGCGACATCGCGCTTTTTAAGATTATTGGCGAAAGCGCCGTGTCTGCGGGCGTACGGCGGATTGAGGCGCTGACGGGCGAGGCGGCGCGCATTTATCTGGAGAACCAGGCGGGTCTGGCGCGCAAGGCGTCCGATGCGCTGAAAATTGCGCCGGATGATCTGCCGTCGCGCCTTGAGGCGTTGGTGGCGGAACGAAAAAAACTTGAGCGCGACCTTGCAGAAGCCAAGAAACAACTGGCGTTGGGCGGCGGCGCCGGCAGTGGCGACCCAGTGGAAGACGACATCCTTGAGATTGGCGGCGTCAAGTTTATCGGCCGAGTTCTCGACGGTGTGGCGGCGAAAGATTTGCGCGGTCTGGTTGACCAAGCAAAGGCGCGGATGGGCTCCGGCGTCGCCGCTTTTATCGGCGTCAATGACGGGAAGGCCGCGTTGGCGGCGGGCGTTACCGATGATCTCAAGGAGCGCTTTTCTGCGGTTGATCTTGTGCGCGCCGGCGCCGAAGCGGTCGGCGGCAAAGGCGGCGGCGGCCGCCCGGATATGGCGCAGGCCGGCGGACCCGACGGGGCCCGCGCGGCGCAAGCGTTGAAAGCAATCGAACAGGCGCTCAGCGCCTGATCCACGGCGTTTTAGTTGCGGATGGAAACACCGCCGCCTGAAGACTTGTCGATATTGGTGGTTTTGGGCGCGCCATAGACCGAGACGTCGCCGCCGCTGGATGCGTCGGCTTCGACGCTTTCCGAGGCATAAACAATCAGGTCCGCCCCGGAGGAGACATCCGCGACGGCGTTGGCGCAGCGCAAGTCTCTGGCGTCAAGATCGGCGCCGCTGCTGCCATCCGCTTCGATGGTGTCGCATGTCCCGCTCAGTTTGGCGTCGGCGCCGCTCGAGACGGAGGCTGAAAACCTGCCCGCATCAATGCCGCTTGCCATAACATCGGCGCCGCTCGATACGTCAACGCCGGTCATCGACGGCATGGTGACATAGACGGTCACATTCCAACGGCGGCCCATCTGAAACCAGCCGCTGCGGTCACGTGTTCGGCCGATTTCAAGCGCGTCTCCGCGCCGTTCCAGACGCAGGCGTTCGAGGTCGTCTGCGCTGCCTTCCGCGCGGACTGAGTACTCGCCGCCGACCGTGACCTCGACGTCAACGCCGGCAGACGCGTCAATGATGCTAAAACCGCTGAGGTCGTAGTTTTGCGTTTCCGCTTGCGCCGCCGTAATCGCCAGCGCAGATACGGCGCCGGCTGTCAGTACGCTTCTCAGTACTTTCTTCATGGTCTTCCCCTTTTCTTTCGCGCGCCCTTTTTTAGCGCTGTTATGAAGTCTTATTCCGGCTAATCGCGTTTGGCGGTCGCTTGCGCTTTCACCTTAATCCGCCCGCCTGATGACCGGTCAATATTGACCCGCTCCGGCGATCCGTAGATCGCCATATGCCCGCCGCTGGACGCGTCGCCGATGAGAATTTTCAAGACGGAAAGCTCGCCGTGCCCGCCGCTTGAAACATCGACATTGGCCGTGTCGCAGATAAATTCACGTCCATTCAGATTTGCGCCGCTGGAGATATCGACAGTGCAGTCTGCGCTTCGTCCGTTCACTTTGACAAACGATCCGCTCGACAGATCAAGGCTGAACCGGCGAGAATCGATTTTTTCAAGTGTGGAGTTAGACCCCGAAGACGCATCCAGCGCGTCAATGCGCGGGGCGGAGACGACGACTTTGTAATCGACTTTCTTGCCGTGCCAGCGCAAGCGGTTCCATTCGCGTGTGATGATCAGCGTGTTGTCTTTAACTTTGATCTGCAGATCGTTGAAATCGCCTTCGTCTGTTTCGACGACGATGCTTTGCGCATCGCCGGATGTGGCGACAAGACGGATGCCGGCGGAAATGTCGATATTTTCAAACGACGGTAACTCGTAGGTTCGGGTTTCCTGCGCCAAGGCAGGCAGCGCTATGACGGCGCCGGCCAAACCAAGCAGAAAAGCGGATTTGTTCATAAAGCGGCTCCTAAGGGGTTGATACGCAAAGCCCCAACATGAGGATGCTGCCACGGGCGGCCCTTTAATGCGAGCAATATGCGGCAAAGCGCCTGTAATCTGCGGGGAAGGGCGCTCAATCCCAGGTTTTACAAGGGCTTGAAGCCAATATCCGAAAATTATCCAGCCATCGCCTTGCGGAAGTTTTCATCAACTTTTTCGAGAAAACCTGTGGTTGTGAGCCATTTCTGCTCCGCGCCGATCAAAAGCGCCAGATCCTTGGTCATGTGGCCGCCTTCAACGGTCTTGATGACGGTATGTTCAAGGGTCTCGGCAAACTTCTTCAGGTCTTCATTGCCGTCGAGCTTGCCGCGATGGGCGAGGCCGCGCGTCCAGGCGAAAATCGACGCGATCGAGTTGGTTGAGGTTTCCTCGCCGCGCTGATGGG
>JBCBSY010000145.1:0-5542 GCA_039818925.1 Pseudomonadota bacterium
CAGGGCGCATCGCGCGTCAGGCCGACGGCGCTGTGCTTGTCACATATGGCGAGACTTCCGTTCTGGCGGCGGTCACGGCGGCGAAAGCGCCAAACCCGAATTTCGATTTCTTTCCGCTGACAGTTCACTATCAGGAACGATATTATGCGGCTGGCCGCGTGCCTGGCGGTTACTTCAAGCGCGAAGCCCGCCCCACTGAAAAAGAAACGCTGACCTCGCGATTGATCGACCGTCCGATCCGTCCGTTGTTCGCCAAGGGCTTCAAAAATGAAGTTCTGGTTGTCGCGCAGGTGCTCTCGCACGATCTTGAAAACGATCCTGATGTTGTCGCCATGATCGCAGCCTCCGCGGCGCTGACCATTGCGGGCGTGCCTTTCCTCGGCCCCATCGGCGCGGCGCGTGTCGGCTATATCAATGGCGAGTATGTGCTGAACCCGCAAATTGACGAGATGGGCGAAACCGCGCTCGATCTTGTTATGGCCGGCACGAGCGACGCAGTGATGATGGTCGAATCGGAAGCCAAGGAGCTTTCCGAAGACATTATGCTGGGCGCTGTGAATTTCGGTCATGCCGCAGCCAAAGAAGCGATCGACCTGATCATTGATTTTGCTGAAGATTGCGCGAAAGAGCCCTGGGACTTTACCGCGCCGGATAATTCCGATGTGGAGGCGAGGGTCCGCGAGCTTGTCGAAGACGACGTTCGCGCCGCCTACAAAATTACGGTCAAGCAAGATCGCCAGAATGCGCTGGCGCACGCCAAAGACAAAGCCATCGACGCGCTATGCGATGACGAGAATGAGGAAGCGCCTTCATCATCCGTGGTTGGCGGCGCCTTCAAAGCGATTGAGTCTGATATTGTCCGCAACGGCATTCTCGACACGGGCGAGCGCATTGACGGCCGCGACACCAAAACCGTCCGGCCAATCGTATCGGAAGCAGGGGTGTTGCCGCGCACGCACGGGTCTGCGCTATTCACCCGCGGCGAGACACAGGCGCTGGTTGTCGCCACGCTCGGCACCGGCGAAGACGAGCAATTCATCGATGCTCTGGCCGGGACATATAAGGAGCAGTTCCTGCTTCATTATATTCCCGCCCTATTCGGTTGGCGAAGTCGGCCGCATGGGCTTCACCGGTCGCCGCGAGATCGGCCATGGCAAGCTCGCCTGGCGCGCGCTGAAAGCCGTTATTCCGTCCCAGGAAGAATTTCCTTATGTCATTCGCCTGGTGTCGGAAATCACCGAATCCAATGGATCCTCGTCCATGGCGACGGTGTGCGGCGGCTCGCTGGCGATGATGGATGGCGGCGTGCCGATCAAGCGTCCTGTCGCGGGTATTGCGATGGGCCTGATTCTGGAGGGTGAACGCTATGCCGTACTCTCTGATATCCTTGGCGACGAAGATCACCTTGGCGACATGGACTTTAAAGTCGCCGGCACCGATCAAGGCGTCACATCTCTGCAGATGGACATCAAGATCGCGGGCATCACTGAAGAGATTATGAAAGTGGCCCTTGATCAGGCGAAAGACGGCCGCATGCATATTCTTGATGAGATGGGCAAGGCGCTAGACACCGCCCGGGCTGATCTCGGCGATTATGCGCCGCGCATCGAAACAATGCAGATCGCCAAAGACAAGATCCGCGACGTCATCGGCTCCGGCGGCAAGGTTATTCGCGAAATTGTCGAGGAAACCGGCGCCAAGGTTGACATCAACGATGAAGGGCTGATCAAGATCGCATCCAACGATAAAGCGAAGATTGAAGCGGCGTATAAATGGATTCACTCCATTGTCGCGGAGCCGGAAGTCGGCGTGATCTACAAGGGCAAGGTCGTCAAGACGATGGACTTTGGCGCTTTCGTGAATTTCTTCGGCGCACGCGACGGTCTCGTGCATATTTCGCAGCTTGCCGATGGACGCCCCGAAAAAACCACTGATGTGGTTAAGGAAGGCGATGAGGTTTTTGTGAAACTGCTCGGCTTTGATGATCGCGGCAAAGTCCGCCTTTCCATGAAGGTCGTGGATCAGGAAACCGGACAGGAAATCGAACGCGACTAATTATCTGAAACCTATAGATAATTTTCGAAAGCGGCGCCTGTGGCAAACGGGCGCCGCTTTTTCGTTTTTGCCCCGCGACACTCGCCGCACCACTTTGGCGTGACGGAAAGCGGCGGTAAGCTGGTCTCGGGCCGCAAAGGGGAACGGGCATGCGCGAGAACCATCACCATCGTCTTCCGGTTATTTGTGTTGCAATGTTGAGCTTGGTCGTCGGTTGCGGAGAACGCCCGGCGGCGCCCCAGGAAACCGCGCCCGCGCCGGCGACGCAAATTGAAACCGCGCCGCCTACGGCGGAAGAGCGACTGGCGGCAATGACGGAAGATCATGCCGCTCAGATCTTGCGCGCCTCGCCGGAGCTTTCAACTTTTCTGGGCGTTGGTGAGGACATCGCCGGCGAGGGTTTTCGCGGAAGGCTAGGCGATTACGGGTTCGCAGCGAATGAGAGAATCCGTGCCTTCAATGAATCGGCGCTGCAGGATATTCGCAGCATTGATCGCAATGCGCTCAGCGGACAGGCGGCAATAACCTACGACGTTTTACGCAGCGCCTATGAGACGGGCGCGCAGCGCAACCAGTTTGCGTTTGGCGGCGCGACGCCGTTTGGGTCGGCAAACCCTTATATGGTGACGCAGCTCTCCGGGCCTCATCTCACCTTGCCGCGCCTTCTCCTGACCCAGCAGCGGCTGGAGAGCCGTGAGGATGCGGAAAGTTATCTGTCGCGGCTGAATGAGTTTTCTCGCGTCTTTGATGAGGTTATCGAGACGATCAGCGGCGATGCAGCCTTGTTGGTGACGCCGCCGCTTTTTGCGATTGAGGGCGCGCTCAACAGTATTGCTGGATTTACCGCGCCTGCCCCGGCGGACCACCCCTTGGTCACAACACTGGCGGCGAAACTTCAAAATGTTGATAGCCTGACAGCCGAAGACCGCCAGGCACTGGCCAGCCGCGCCGCGGAGGCCGTCGAGGTCAATGTCTATCCGGCTTATGCAAGGCTTGCCGCGGCGCTTGAAAGTATGAAGCTGCAGGCGGGCGGCGACGCAGGGGTCTGGCGCCTCGGGAATGAAGGCGCAGCCTTTTACGCCCATGCGCTGCAGGCTTATGGCGCTGGCGCGATGACCGCGGACGAGGTTCATGATCTCGGTTTATCCGAGGTCGCCCGGATCACGGCCGAGATGGACGGCATCCTGCAGGCGCAAGGCCTTAATGAGGGCAGCGTCGCGCAGCGGTTTGAGACGATCGGCGCACGCGCCGAGATGCGTTATGCAAACACGGATGACGGTCGCACGGCGCTGTTGGCGGACCTCAATTTGCAGGTTGATGAAATCATGGCGAAAGCCGGCGACTGGTTTGGAGCCTTGCCGGAACAGCCGGTCGAGGTGCGCCGTATTCCTGTTTATGAACAGGACTCCGCGCCCGGCGGATATTACTCCTCGCCATCGCTCGATGGGTCGCGGCCCGGCATCTATTGGATCAACCTGAAGAATACAGCCGATTGGCCCAGGCACACGCTGAAAACCCTCACCTATCACGAAGCGGTTCCCGGTCATCACTTCCAGCGGTCGCTCGAGCGTGCGGCAGGGCTGCCTTTGATCCGCAACATGCTCGGCTATTCAGAGTTTTCTGAAGGCTGGGCCCTCTATGCGGAGAAAGTCGCAGCGGAAATGGGGCTCTATGCGGATGATCCGCTCGGTGATCTGGGACGCCTGCAGTCCGAGCTTTTCCGGGCGGCGCGCCTCGTAGTCGACACAGGACTTCATCACAAACAATGGACCCGCGAACAGGCGATTGACTACATGCAAGGCGTTACCGGCGACACGCGCGATGCGGTGACCCGTGAAATCGAGCGTTACGCGGTCTGGCCCGGCCAGGCGACATCCTACAAACTCGGCATGCAGAAGATCGGCGAGTTGCGTCAACGAGCGGAAGACGCGCTCGGCCCTGATTTCGACATTCGCGAGTTTCACGATGAAATCTTGTTGACCGGATCGATGCCATTGCCGGTTTTGGAGCGAAAGATCGACCGCTGGATCGCTGAAAAGTTAGGCTAATCCGCAGCTTGCGCTGACGCGCCGCCTTGAATGGCGGACAATACCCATTACTGTCGAGCTCTGTGGAAAACGAGGCAGATAATGGCGAGCGCCGATAATCCTTCCGGGAGCCCGACAGGCCGTCCGTTCGAATGGCTTACCGACGATCAGCGCCGCATGGTCGAAACGCCGTCCTGGTCAAAGGGCGCGGTGCTGGCCGTCGTGCGTTTCGCGGCCTATTTCGCAACCTTGTTCGCCGCCATCGGCCCGTTCCCGCTTTGGGTTAATCTGATCGCCGCCATTGCCAATGGCTTCATGCTCGGGCTGTTGTTCATCATCGGCCATGACTGCGTGCATAAATGTTTTTTTCCAAATTTGCGCGCCAATCAGATCATGGGCCGGCTCACCTTCTTGCCAACCGCTCATTCCGCCAGCCTTTGGGAGGCAGGCCATAATCGCTTTCATCACGGCAAAACCAACTTCACCGGCGTTGACTATGTCTGGCGACCAATGTCGGTTGAGGACTACCGCGCCGCAGGGCCCGTTCGCCGATTTCTCGAACGCTGCAATCGCGGCATCCTCGGCCAGTTTTTCAATTATCCGCTGACGATCTGGTTGCCGAAGCTGATATTGCCGATTGCGCCGGAGGTCCGCCGTCAGTGGAAGCGCTATTTCTGGGACTCGGTGCTGGTGGTGCTAGGCCATGGGGCAATCATTTTTGCAGTTTTGGCGTTGGGAAAATTTTTCCAACCCGAACGCGGCCTGCTGACGATCTTCGCCGTCGCCTGGCTTGTGCCGATGGTTGTCTGGAATTTTCTCGCCTCGTTCAGTTTCTTCTTTCACCACGCCCATGAAGACACGCACTGGTTCGACGAAGCGGAAGACTGGTCGTTTTACCAGTCGTCAATTGAAGGCACGGTCCACATGGAAATCAAGTCGATGAAATGGCTTGGGCTCTACTACAACGTGATGGAACACACGGCGCATCACGCCTTGCCGACCATTCCGATCTATCATCTCGACAAAGCTGGCGCGTTGCTGCGCGCACATTACGGGGACGCGGTGACGGCTTATGAATTCTCGTTCCGTGAAGTGTGGCGGATCATGAAGACCTGCAAACTTTATGACTTCGAAAACCGCTGCTGGACGGACTTCGAAGGCCGGCAAACCGGGCCGGCGCTGGAACTGCGCCGCCGACCTACGCCCATGGCCGCGCAATAGGCTATTGGCCGGGGCGCCAGTTTTCCGCCGCCAATTCAAATCCGTCAAAGTGAAAGGCCGGCGACACCGTGCAGCCGACAAGCGTCCAGTCGCCAAGGCTCTCCGCCGCCTGCCAGTAATTGGCCGGAACGATGCATTGCGGCGCCTGGTCTTGCAAAAGATCGGGGCCCAGCACGGCGTCTCGTGCATTCACGCCATCTTCTGAGAGCGAAAGCTTTAACGGCGCGCCGGCGTAGTAA
>JBCBSY010000146.1:0-5515 GCA_039818925.1 Pseudomonadota bacterium
GGTTTCATCACCATGCCAGCCGCATCCGGGGCCGGCACGTCGCCCGCCAACAAGAGACGAAGATTTTTCTTCGCAGCGAAAGCGCTCACAGCAGCATCGTCCGCATCCGGTGCAATCACGACTTCCGTGAATGTCTCAATGATTTTCTCCGCCACCGCACCGGTCAGCTTCTGATTGAGCGCCACAATGCCGCCAAACGCGGACACAGGGTCACAGCGTAGCGCAGCGAGATAAGCATCCAGCATTGTCTCGCCTGTCGCGACGCCACACGGATTGGCGTGCTTGATAATCGCTACCGCTGGCGCCGCGGGATCAAAGTCTGCGATCAGCTCATAAGCTGCGTCGGTGTCATTCAGATTGTTATAGGACAGCGCCTTGCCCTGCACCTGCCGCGCCGTTGCGACACCGGCACGCGCGGCACCCGACCGATAGAACGCCGCCGCCTGGTGGGGATTTTCACCATAACGCAGCACTGAATCGAGATTTCCGGAGACAGTCACGGTTTTCGGAAAAACCTCGCCATTTTGATCCGCGAACCAACGCGAAATCGCTGCATCATAGGATGCAGTCTTGGCGAAGGCTTTCGCAGCCAGCCGCGCTTTTGTCTCGCTTGTTAGAAATCCGTCCGCTTCAATTTCGTCAAGCACCGCGCCGTAATCATCCGGGTCCGTCACCACGCCGACAAACCGATGGTTTTTCGCGGCCGCCCGGATCATTGCCGGGCCGCCAATGTCGATATTCTCGATACATTCGGCGAAGTTCGCACCCCTGGCGACGGTTTCTTCAAATGGATAGAGATTGACCACCAGCAAATCGATTCCCGAAATATCATGCTCTTTCATGGCGGCGCGGTGGCCTTCATCATCGCGCAAGGCAAGAAGCCCGCCATGAATTTTCGGATGCAGCGTTTTAATCCGGCCGTCCATCATTTCGGGAAACGCCGTTACGTCGGCGACGTCTTGCACCTTGAGACCCGCCTCGCGCAGGTTGCGAGCCGTGCCGCCGGTGGAGATCAGCTCCACACCCGCGCCCGCAAGGCGTTTGGCGAAATCGACGATGCCTGACTTGTCCGAAACGGATATCAGCGCCCGGCATACGCGGCCTTGTTCTGTCATGGGAAGTCCTCAAGCTCTGCAAATGATGGCAATGGATGACGCCGCCTTAACGCTCATGCCAAATCCGGGCAAGCCAACCTGACGCTGAAATTCAGCGATTCGATTGCTTCGAGGCAGGCGAAGGCGTATTTGCGCCAGTGGTGAACTCCGGCACTAGGTGATGCACCGCCTCGTCCAGCACGCTTTGCTCGCCGCGCACGGCGGCGTCTACCACATCGGACAGGCGCGGGTTCAGAAGCGGTAAATCGATCATGGCCGGCGAAGCCAGGAGCACCCCCTCAGCGCCGGTTTTCACTAAAGCATCGCTGTCGAGAAAAATTTCTTCGAAGAGCTTCTCTCCTGCGCGCAAGCCAGTGAACTTGATTTCAATATCCTTGCCGGGCGTCAGGCCATAGGCCTCAATCATCCGCTTTGCGAAATCGAGAATTTTCACCGGTTCGCCCATATCGAGCACGAACACGCGCCCATCATGGGTGACAATGGTCTCCTCCGCCACATCAAGGCTGGCGGCAAGCAGGACAAGTTGAACCGCCTCGCGCGTGGTCATGAAATAGCGGATGATCTCAGGGTGTGTGACGGTCACCGGCCCACCGCGCTCGATCTGCCGAGTGAATAACGGCGCGACGGACCCGGTTGATCCGAGCACATTGCCGAACCGCACTGTTACGAACCGTGTATCATTTTGCGCAACGTCAAGCGCCTGCGCATAAAGCTCTGCAATGCGTTTGGTGGCGCCCATGAAACTTGTGGGGTTGACCGCCTTGTCGGTGGAAATAAACACCACTGACTCTGCTTCGCATTCAATGGCGCAGTCAAAGACGTTCTTGGCGCCGAGAACATTCGTCATCGCTCCGGCGCAGCGGTTCTCCTCGACAATCGGCACATGTTTGAACGCTGCAGCGTGCAACACCACGTCCGGCTCAACACGGTCAAAAACCCGCTTCAAATGCTCACGGCGGCAGACGTCGGTAAGGTCTGATGAAATGATATCGCCATGACCGGCTTCTTTCAGCTCAAGATCAATCTGGTAAAGCGCGAATTCCGCATTATCGACAAGCGATAGCCGGGCAGGCTCAAAAGCGACAATCTGGCGGCATAGCTCGGAGCCGATGGTGCCGCCTGCGCCGGTGACCAGGACGTTCTTGCCCGCCATGAGTTTGCGCGCTGCGCGCAAATCAATTTTTCGCGGGGCCCGAGCCACCAAACTGGAAAGGTCAATGTCAGACGCCCGCCGTCCAGCTTTGGGCGGCTGCCGGCCGATCATGTTCTTCAAATTTTCGATGATCCCCGGCATGAATGAACACCACCCTTACTGGCTGCATTAAGACATAAGGCCCGCTCTTGCGCCAGACCATGCCGCGGCCGCCGCGAAACCTAATCCAAGCGTTGCAACGCCCATTTTACATTAAGCGCCGCCGCTTCGCGCCGATCATACGCAAACGCCTGGATGACAATTTGTTCAGACGCAGCCGGCGCGCCACCAGCGCCACAATAAACACTTTTTTCAAGGACCAGTTCCGGACAATTCGACTTAAACCGCCACCCTTCCTTGTTTGGCAGTAATAAAATCACCGACTTCTTATCCCGGGCAAGCGATGCGCGAATAGTCGGATGGAGATGGAAACGCCAGACAGCGCCGTCGATTTCTTCGCTCGCACACCCGGCCAGCATTTCTTCGCCACGAAGGTCCGCTCCTGATGACGACAAGAACAATCGCCGCAAATAAGAAGCGCCTTCGGCGTTTAGTGTGACAATGCGCCGCTCAATCTCAAGCAGGCGACCCGATGTTTCCTCTCCACGCCGATGTGTGATTTCGCCGAACACGGGCGAAGGCCCATCCTGGGAAAAGGATAAGGCGGTATGCGCACTGCGCCGCTCGAGGGCCCTGCGCCATTCAGCGCCGCGATGGACCCCGCTGCCGCAGTTGACGAGAATACGCGAGCGGCCGGAAGAAAACTGAAATGATCCTGCGCTCTTGAAACCGCCATCGCCATCAGCGGCGGCGTCCGCAATCAACAACGCCCTTGCAGCGGCCAATTTGTGATAACCGGAGTGACGTGCAAATTCCGCCGGTGCGAATTCCCCCCCGGCATTGGTTTGAACAGCAACTAGCGCCTTCGCATCGTCTTCGTACCCGCCGTTGAACACGGCGAGCTTGCCGTCAGGACAACGAAAAAACGCCGCCATGGCGCTGGCGCGCTGCACATGATGACGCAAGAACCCCGGCGGCGAAAAACCGCGCGCTTCGATCGCCTTCAGTAACGCCTGCAGGCGCAAGGCCAGTTTCATCTGTCGCGACGGGTTGCGGCTTACATGGCCGCCGTCGGGGCGCAACTGCAGACGCAATTCGCGGCGGGCCATTTCAAGCCCGCGCTCGGCCGGCCCCTCACAGCCCGGCAGGCAATAACCAGCGACGCCAAGCCCGAGCGCTGTCATCAGGCGGTCAAAACCGGTCGCGGCGCGTGGCGCCGACCGCGCAAGATGGCGCGTCTGACGGGCCATGCAGGCGAGCACCCGGCTGCGCCATAGCGCATCCGTTCCGGAAAGCAGCAAAGGATGATGGGCGCATAGTTGGATCAGCCTTTCCGAAACGAAGTACGGCTCCCAGCTTTCCGACGACCACCGCTCATGCCGGTCGAGCCATGCGCGCATCAGCGCCTGCGCCGGCGCCCGCCCGTCTTCTCCAAGCGCAGAAAGCTGGCGTAACCAGGAGAACTCCTGCAACCAGGCGAAAAGCGCGCCCTCCGGCGACGGCAAATCCCAAAGGGCTTCAAGGTTCCCTTCACAATCGACATGTTCATCACCAACAGCGATGCGCCCCCGGGTCAGCGCCATCGCTACGATTTTATCGGGCGTGTACGGATCTTCCGGCTGGAACAAAAGACGATCCGGCGCAGGACCTTTTAACTGGGCCTGATAAAACGGGCTTTCACCCCATGCCTTACGCACGCGTGACAACACATCCCGGCTGGCTCTGCGCGGAGTTTGTTTTGAAGACGTGGCGGAACGGGCCATCGGATCAATCTCCTGGCCGTAAGGCTGCGATATTGGCGGCGTACGCCCTCTCGCCGCCGCGAAAAACCGCCGAGCCCGCAACAAGAACATTGGCGCCGGCTTCAATCACCAACGGCGCCGTTTTCGGGTCAATCCCGCCATCGACTTCCAAAAGGATATCACGCCCGGACTGGTCGATCATTTTCCGGATCGCCGCGATCTTCTTCAATTGCGACATGATGAATTTCTGCCCGCCAAAGCCCGGATTGACCGACATCACAAGAATGAGGTCAGCATCCTCAATGACCTCCTCCACAGCGCTTGCCGGCGTCGCTGGGTTTAGCGCCACGCCCGCCTTCATCCCTGCGGATTTGATCCGCTGCACCGTCCGGTGAAGATGCGGCCCCGCTTCCGGATGAACGGTCAGAATGTCTGCACCCGCCTCGGCAAACGCATCGATATAAGGATCAACCGGCGAGATCATCAGATGGACGTCAAACGGCAGGTCGGTGGCGCTGCGCACCGCTTTGACCGCCATCGGGCCAAGGGTCAGGTTCGGCACGAAATTGCCATCCATAACGTCCACATGAATGAAGTCCGCGCCGGCGCTCGCAACGGCGGCGATTTCTTCGCCCAAGCGGGCGAAATCAGCAGACAAAATGGATGGGGCGATTTGAACGCGGCTCATGAAATTGAGGTATCGTGATGCGCCATCAACACGCAATAAGCGAGCCTCTGAAATCGTTCCCCAAGACAGGAAAAACCCCGCCCGAAGGCGGGGTTTTACTGGAAGGGGTGGTGCGTGCAAAGTGCGTCAGGGGCGTGACGCTTGCGAAAGCTGGGTGCGCCAACGCAATGAAAATTCTTCTATGGGGCGAATGGGGCGAAAGTAAGACAAAGCTGTCGAAATTTTATACAAACACCTGTTTTTATTGGTTAATTCTCGTTATCCCTAACCGGGTGTAAATCTTTCTTCACGGGAACCGGCCGAAACAGCTTCCGGGTTTTCAACACGCCGAACAAACTCACGCCGGCAAGCGCCGCTCCAGACACAAGGCCCAAAATCCATTCCACATCATAAAGCCCTGCCCCGGTCAGGGCGAATAGCGCCAGCCCGAACAAGACGGCCAGAAAGCGCAAAGGCGACGACACCGTTCGACCGACGGCCCGTGCGGCCACATTGGCCGCGCCGCCAGCCGCGCGGGCAGTTTTCACCGCCCCTTCCGAGATCGCGTCCGCAACCCGTCGGGCGCCGATCAGCTTCACAAGCCCAGCTAGCGCGCCGGCCGCAGCCGCCAGAAGCGCCCATTTGCGCGCTGTCATCGCCTTTTCTCCAGCGGCCTCATCAACGGCATGCGCGACTGCAGGCGCTGCCTCAACAGCACTCACAGCCGGATAGGCGGCGG
>JBCBSY010000147.1:0-5501 GCA_039818925.1 Pseudomonadota bacterium
AGACCGAAAAACCGAAATCCGCTTCCTCGCCGGTCACGCACGGCAAACCCGCCAATGATGAAGACGGCAGCATTAAAGACGCCGCAGAGTAGAGCCAGCGGTCACCGAATGCCCGGGTCAGGAAACGTTGCGGGCCGCAGCAGCGGCGCGCGCCCCTTCCGTATCATTGTGGGGGTGGTCGTCTTCCTCAGCCAGCTCAGACTTTTCATCGAGTTTTTCGCTCACTTCCGTCGCTGCCGCGTCGCCAGAACCTTCCTCCTCAGGCTCGTCTGAGGCGGACTGAGGCTCCTGCGACGCTTCCTGAGGTGACGCCTCAGGTTGCGTCACGAGATCTTCTTGTGTGCTCTGCGCCTCGTCACCCACCTCGGCAGGCGGCGCGATCAGCAGACGCAGTTCTTCCGGCGATAATCCGACAACTGTTTCCTCGATCGGCGGCGGCGACAAACGCGCCAATTCCATATAATCCCGAATCAGCCGCGCCCAGCCCTGCCGGGTCAGATGAAATTCGCCTTCCGCGCCGGGACGCGGATCGCGCGGCGCATTTGCGGCATGTTCCAACCAGATTTTTGCAGCGCCTTCGCCATAAAGTCCCGTCGCAGCCTGCGCCATCAGCGCATAGGTCGCGGCGCTCGGCGCCCGCGCCAGAAGCGATTCCAGCTCGTCGATGGCGGCCTGCCATTCCCCGGCAAGCGTCGCCGCTCTCGCGCGCAGCAGCGCCGCTTCATGAGCGTCAGAATTCTTACCGGCCAACTTGCGCAGTTTCGATGCGCGCTTTTCCAGCGGTTGATCTTTATAAAGACGATCATAAAGCTTGATCAGGGCGGGATGAGACGATTCCGCGAACGCCGTTTCAAGAATGCTTGCCGCCCGGCCAGTTTTGCCGGCCTCCATCGCAATCTGCGCCGCCAAAACCGCCGCAGGCGTAAAGCCGGGCGCGAGTTTCAGCGCGGCGTCCAGTTCGGTTTGCGCTGCCGCCTTGTCTGCGCTTGCTGTTGTGTACGCATCCGCCGTTAGAAGCGCTGCGCGCGCGCGGTTCGCCTTCGCAGCATCAAGGACTTTGTTTTTCTGCGCCTGAACCACCGCCTCGCGGGTTTCGCGCCATGCGCCGCGCTCCAGCCCAAGATCAAATACGGATGCGAACGCCCATTCTGCGTTTGGACGCAACCGGAACGCTCGTTCCGCATAGCCCTTCGCCGCGTCCGCGTCGTCGGCGGCCAGCGCCTGCGCATAAAGCCCCTTGAGCCCGAGAAACTCTGTTTCCGGCGCCGCCAGCATCGCGGCATAGCCTTGCTTGGCGGCGGCAAGGTCGCCGGAAAGCTGTGCAGCCTGAGCCGTCAGGAGCCGGGTCAGCGACGCCTCATCAAGATAGCGCCGCGCCAGCCGTGCGTGATGCGCCGCGTCGTCGCCGTCGCCAGCCGCCACGGCTTCGAGCCCCCGGGTCAGGGCGGCGATTCCACGGGAACGCTTTGTTTCCGCATCTTTGGCGCGGATCTTTGTCGGGATCGCCAGAATGTCTTTCAGCTTGTGGGTCGCGTAGATCGCGCCCAAAAACACCGCCGCGAGGCCGCCAATGATCAATCCTGACGGACCGTCAAAGTGCAGGCCAAACGCTTCCCCAGTGATCCGGCTGTCGAGATTGGACAACAGCGTAATCACATAGGTGAAAAATATAATACCAATCAGAAAAATCAGGATACGGATCATATGACCTTACCCTGTGTCGCCGACGAGGCGGGACTGCAGCGACGCTAGCGACGCCTCCACCTCGGCCCGCATGCGCGCATCAGCCATCCAGTCAGACATCGCGGCCTTCGCGGAGGCGGACAGCGCTTCGAGCTGTTGGACGGCAAAACCGATATCGCCCGCCTCAAGCGCATGCTCAGCGCGCGAAAGCACGGCCCCGGCGCTGTCGCCGGGTACGGGATTGGCGGGACGGACATTGACAAGACTTTTCGCCCGCGCGGCGATGCCCGAGACCCAGTTCTCCGCCTTTTCCTGGCCAGCCGCCGCATGAGCCGCGCGCGCCGCGGCGCCAAACCGATCGCGCAAAGAGGCTTCTGTCACTATGCCGGTCTTGGCATATGCGCCAAGTACGCCGGCGGCGGAAGGGTCAAATTCAATTACCGCTGCAAGCTCGTCCTCATACGGCGTGCCTTGATCAATTGCATGAGACAGCGCTGTCAGCGCAAATGCTGCGTTCATCTGCCGGGATGTCGTCTTGGCGCGTTCATTGCGGATTTTTTCAACATCGGCGCGTAAGCTCGAAAGCTCTGCATTCGCAGCACGCACGGTGTCGTCACGGGCGGCGATGGCGGACGCCAGTTCCGCGCGCAGTCCCTCAATCTCGGTTTGCTGGGCCGCATTGCGATCGCGCAATTCGTTCAGCTCGCCTTCGAGGCGCGCTTTCTGGGTTTCGAAATTCTCACGCAAGGCCGTCAAGTCCGCGGCCAATGCGTCAGCTTCCGCGGCTGTATTTGCTGCTTCCACGCCTTCGCTGCTGCCGGCAGCGACGTCAGTGTCTTGGGAACCTGGCAATGGCGCTTCACTTGCAAGATTGTCAGCCGACAGCGCGTCAGCGGGAGTATTTTCGTTCACTTCTTCGCCCTGCGCGCTTTCCAGCTCAAAGCCGGATACCGATGTTTCCGCCAGGCCTTCGGGCGCCGCGGAAGGAGGGTCTATCGACTCCACATCGTCGTTGCTTTCCTGAAAGCGACGCATGGCTTCCTTCGCGCCGACCTCTACCGAATTGGTCAGTTTAGCGGCGCCTGCTTGCGTCACCGGCGGTAAGAATGAGCGATCCGCATTCGGATCCGCGCTTTGCGGGTCACCGAGCGTCGCAGACGGCTTTGCACCATTGTCGATATTGGCGATCTTATCTTCCGCAAGACCTGTTTCGTTATTTTCCTGAGCGGGCGCTGTGAGATCGGTACTGGCCGGCTCCGGATTTACAGGCGCTGGCGAAATCGTTTCTGGCGCCACCGCCTGGGTAGGTTCTGGACCGTCTGGCGCTGGCGCGGAAGATTGCAATCGCCAGACGCCAAACGCAGCAAGAGCCACCACCGAAAACGCAAGGAAGAGCATGACGCCCGGCGTCAGGGTCGATTTTCGTTCCTCGGTCGTGGTTTCTTCTTCGGTTTCATTTGCGTCGACGGCGCCACTTTCAACAGTCTCCGCCGCATCATCCGCCGCAACATCCGGTTCTGACGACGCCGACGGCTCATCTGCATCAAACGCACCCGGCGCCGGCGTCGCCTCATCGACAAGCTCCGCCTCGACTTCGGGAAAGGTGTCATCATCCTCACCGTCACGTTTGCCGTCGCCTTGCGCCACGCGCATCCCTCCTCGCGAACTCCTGCCCTTTAGATAGGCGGCGCGTGCCTGCTGCTCAAGCCGCCATCATGTCCGCGAGGGCCTGTGCGGTTCTGTCGGCCGCCACCTCAATCGCGCCCCACCCGGCAGTGGCGGCTTTTTGCGCCACCGCCTCACTCAGGCACGCAGCCTTGCAATTCTTCAGGCAATCGAAAACGCCCGCTTCCGCCGCCATCGCCAGGAACAGATTAGCTGTGCGCGGCGAAAAAAGACTAACCCACAGCGGCGGCGCCGCGACAATGGCCGCCCGCCCCGCCGGCGTGATCGCCGTTACCGGCTTAGCCGAATAAAGCGTCCGCCGACGCGCCGAAATCTTTTTAACGCCGAGCAAAGAAACGAGATCACCCGCGCGGTCTTTGCCAGCAATGTGCAATACGGTTCCACCGGCGGCGCCAATTTCGGCCCCGACATGATATGCGAGGCTTTCCACATCGCCGCCGGCTGTTCGAACGTCCTGAAACCCGGCGGCGCGAGCCGCCGCCGCCGTTACCGGTCCCACCGCAAAAACTGGCAAGCCTCGCATATCGCAGTTCGCCACAAAGGCCCGCACGCCATTTGCCGAGGTGAACGCCAAGGCTGAAACGCCATTCAATTCGATCTCTGCGCAGTCAATGTCGATCGTCATCACCGGGGCGAGAATCGGCGTCAGGCCGCGCGCCTTGCACAATTTTGCAAAATCGTCGGCGTCGGGCGCGGCGCGCGTGATCAGAACAGGCGACATGGGAAGGACCTTGCACGTGCGTCCCGCGCTAATCAATCGGGCGGCAAGCCACAGAACATGTCAAAACCGGCGCCGGCGGTCTTGCGCTCTTACCGGCTTTGCTGTCCATGCCCGAATAGGACGACAACATATCGACGGGCCCAACGCGAAAACAAAACCATGACGCCAGACCAAGACATGTTCGTACTCGGCATCGAGACCAGCTGTGACGACACTGCGGCCGCGGTTGTGCAGCGGCGCGCCGATGGGACCTGCCGCGTGCTTTCCAACGAAGTCTGGGCGCAGCATGACGATCACGCGGCCTTTGGCGGGGTTGTGCCGGAAATCGCCGCGCGCAGTCACGTGGAGCGCCTAGACGGCCTGATCGAACGGTCCATGGCGAGAGCTGAAATCGGCTTTGACCGTTTGGACGCCGTTGCGGCGACGGCGGGCCCCGGCCTTGTCGGCGGCGTGATGGTGGGCTTGACCACAGCCAAGGCGATTTCCCTCTCCCATCGGCTGAGGCTTGTGCCCATCAACCATCTGGAAGGGCATGCACTGTCGGTGCGGATGACAGAGCGCGCGCCTTTCCCATTTCTCCTGTTATTGATTTCCGGCGGCCATACCCAATTGATCCGCGTAGACGGCGTCGGGCGGTATGACCGGCTCGGCACCACCATTGACGACGCCGCAGGGGAGTCCTTTGACAAGACAGCCAAGCTGCTCGGCCTTGGCGCGCCAGGGGGCCCGCGTGTGGAGTCTGCCGCCGTCGGCGGGCGCAGCGATCGGTTTGACCTGCCGCGTCCGCTCCTGAAGCACGAAGGCTGCGACTTTTCCTTTTCAGGCCTGAAGACCGCCGTGCGGGAAGCAGCGCAATCGCTCGAACGTCCGACAGGTCAGGACATCGCCGACCTGGCGGCTTCTTTTCAAGCCGCCGCCGCCCGCCATCTTTCCCAGCGAACGGAAAAAGCCATGGCGATGATGGCGGATGCGTTTCCGCCCGGCGAAAACGGCCGTCTGGTCGTGGCGGGAGGCGTCGCCGCGAACTGCGCCGTCAAGAAAATGCTGCAGGATTTGTGCGCAGCAAATTATTGGCAGTTGATTGCGCCGCCAGCGAAATATTGCACTGATAACGGCGCCATGATCGCCTGGGCCGGAGCGGAAAGGCTGGCGGAAGGCCTTGTCATGGGGGAAAACGAAGCCCTCTCCATGGCGCCCCGAGCGCGCTGGCCCCTCGCCGCGCCCCCGGACGGCGGCAAGCTCGGCTCCGGCCGCAAAGGGCCGAAAGCCTGAGACCCGAGTATTTATGCTGCACTTTTTGCTGCAGCATTTTGTGCAGCAATTTCTTTCGTCAATTGCTTCAGGGATACGTCCTCAAGCGCCTTCAAAAAGGCTTTTTCGGCGCGCTGGTTGACCGATGCAAGCGCCGGCT